>NZ_JABWEF010000014.1:0-217831 GCF_013369445.1 Duganella sp. BJB1802
GATGCGTTCCTCGATGCCGACCAGGCCGAAGGAGCCGACCTTGTTGCGGCTGCTCTCGCGCAGGCCGACGCCGTTGTCGCTGATGGTCATGCTGAGCATGCCGCCGGCCTGGCGCAGCTCCACCCGCACCAGGCTGGCGCGAGCGTGCTGGATGATGTTGCTCAGCGATTCCTGCAGCACGCGGAAGAAGGCGGTGGCGCAGCGGTCGTCGATGCGGATGTCGCTCTGGTGCTCGATCAGTTCGCAGACCATGCCGGAGCGCTGGCGGAACTGCGCGATCTGCCACTCCACCGCCGCGTTCAAGCCCAGGTCCAGCACCGTCGGCCGCAGGTCGTTGATGATGTGGCGCACGCTCTTGATGGTGCTGTCGATCTGCTTGAGCGTGCTGCACGCGCGCGCGTGCAGGCGCGGGTGGTTCTGGCGGGTGCGCGAGGCCAGCAGGTCGGCCTCGATCCGCAGCACCAGCAGGTTCTGCCCCAGGTCGTCGTGGATTTCGCGCGCGATGCGCTTGCGCTCCTGTTCTTTGATCTGGTCGGCGTGGGCCGCCAGCTGGCGCAGCTTGTGGTGCGACTGCTGCAGCTTGGCCTGGCTGTCGCGCAATTCCTTGGTCATCGCCTTGGCCATCTTGATGGCGCGCAGGCGCGAGGACGACAGCGTGTGGAACAGCAGGTAGAACAGCAGCGAGCCGACGAAGCCGCAGGCCATCGACAGCCACGGCAGGAAGGCGTCGAAGCGGCTGTACCACACCGACTTGGGCGCGCTGAAATGGGCCGACCACTGGCGGCCGTTGAAGTCCAGCGGCAGCACGATGGTGAAGTGCTCGCCGGCGCGCGGCGAACGCCTGGCGCCGCTGCGGTTGTCGTACAGCAGCGTTTGCGGCGCGTTGCTGCCGTCGGCGTTCCTGCCTTCGTCGTACAGCATCAGGTGGACGTCGCGCACCTGCATCTGGTCCATGGCCGCGCGCACCAGTCGCGGCACGCTGAAGCCTATGCCCACCGAGCCGATGTAGGCGGCGCGCCGCTGCGCCACGTCGTTCAGCGGCATGTCCTTGCGGTACAGCGGCAGGCGCATCGCCAGCGCCCAGCCCTGGGCGTCGCGGGTGTTTTCGATCGGCATGCCGGAGGTGATCAGCTTGCCGGTGTCGCGCGCCGCCGCGATCGCGCGCGCCGCCTGCTCCCTGGCGCTGATGTCGACCCCGAGCCGGTGGCGGAACGGCGCCACAGGCTCGATCATGGTCAGCACCGAGTATTCGTCGCGTTGGCCCGGCGGCGTGATGGAGAAGTTCGGATAGCCGTCCGGGCGGCCGTCGCCGCTGCGGGCCGCCTCGCGCTCGAAGGCGGGGCGCTGGGCGGCCGTCACGTACTGCGTGAAATTGACGTTGTCGAGCGCCGGGAATTGCCGCTCCAGGTCCAGGCCGTTGACGTAGCGGTGAAAGCTGGCGCGGGTGACGTGGTCGCTGGCGTCGAAGAAGCTGGCGGTGCCGCGCAGCACGTCGGTGTAGGCGTTGATGCGCGAGGTGATGTTGTACTGGGCGTTGCGCGCCTGCTGCGTGAAGCGCGCGGCGGCGTCGTGTTCGATGGTCTTGTAGACCGGCACGTAGAATAGCGCGCTGATCCCGAGCGACAGCAGGACACCGGCCCACCAGACGGGCTTGGTCGGCGAGAACAACTGTTTTTGCGCGAGTAACGCTGTCATATTGATTGCTTGACGCAACTCCTGGCACCGGGTGTAGGCCGAATATAGGAAATTTTTGCGATGCTAGTCAAGTAATTTTATAAATTTGCTATTTGTCCTGGACGTTCAGCCCGCTGCGCGTCCAAACAAAAGGCCGGCGCCTCCGGGGGGGAGGGCGCCGGCCTGGTCGCTGGTCTAACTGTTGCGCTTACTTGGCGACCCAGCTGTCCTTCAAGGTGACGATGCGGTTGAACACCGGCTTGCCCGGCGTGGAATCGACGCGGTCTGCGACGAAATAGCCGTGGCGCTCGAACTGGAAGCGCTGGTCCGGCGCGGCCGCGCTCATGCCCGGCTCCAGGTAGGCGGTGACGACTTCCTTGGCGTTCGGGTTCAGCAGCGCGAGGAAGTCCTTGCCGCCGGCGTCCGGGTTGGCGTCGGTGAACAGGCGGTCGTACAGGCGCACCTCGGCCTCCAGCGCGGTGGCGGCGGAGACCCAGTGGATGTTGCCCTTGACCTTGTAGTTGTCCGAGCCCGGCGTGCCCGACTTCGAATCCGGGAAGTAGTTGACGTGCACCGCCACCACTTTGCCGTTCTCGTCCTTGTCGTAGCCGGTGCACTCGGTCACGTAGCCGTGGCGCAGGCGCACGCGGCTGCCCGGCTTGTCGTCGACCGGCGGATAGTAGCGGAAGTAACCCTTGCTCGGCACTTCCATGAAGTCCTCCTCCTCGATCCACAGCTCGCGCGTGATCGGGAAGGTGCGTACGCCCATTTCCGGGTGGTGCGGGTGGACCGGCGAGGTGCATTCCTCGGTCAGGCCTTCAGGGTAGTTGTCGATGATCAGCTTCAACGGACGCAGCACGGCGGTGGCGCGCGGCGCCTTCGGATCGAGATCCTCGCGGATGCAGCCTTCGAGCGTGCTCATGTCGATCCAGCCGTCGGCCTTGGTCACGCCGATGCGTTCGCAGAACAGCTTGATCGCCTCCGGCGTGTAGCCGCGGCGGCGCAGGCCGACGATGGTCGGCATGCGCGGGTCGTCCCAGCCGTCGACGATGTTCTCTTCCACCAACTGGCGCAGCTTGCGCTTGCTGGTGACCACGTAGGTCAGGTTCAGGCGCGAGAACTCGTACTGGCGCGGCACCGGCAGCTTGAAGAAGCCGCCCTCGGACAAGGTGGCCAGCAGCCAGTCGTAGAACGGCCGGTGGTCCTGGAACTCCAGCGTGCAGATCGAGTGGGTGATGTTTTCCAGCGCGTCCGAGATCGGGTGCGTGTAGTCGTACATCGGGTAGATGCACCAGGCGTCGCCGGTCCGCACGTGGTGGGCGTGGCGGATGCGGTAGATGGCCGGGTCGCGCAGGTTCATGTTGGGCGAGGACATCGCGTCCTCGCTGGTCTTGGCGCGCAGGATGTGCTCGCCGTCGGCGTATTTGCCGGCCTTCATGTCGCGGAAGATCTGCAGCGATTCGGCGGCCGGACGGTCGCGGAACGGCGAGTTCTTGCCCGGCGTGTTGAAATTGCCGCGGTTGGCCGCCATATCGTCGGCCGACTGGCTGTCGACGTAGGCGTAGCCTTTTTCGATCAGGTACTCGGCCATCGCGTACAGCTGGTCGAAGTAGTCGGACGCGTAGTGCAGGTGGTGCTCGACGCCGCCGTTCGCGGCCGGGTAGTCGTAGTCAAAGCCCAGCCATTTGACGCTGTCGATGATGGTGTCGACGTATTCCTGCTCTTCCTTGGCCGGGTTGGTGTCGTCGAAGCGCAGGTTGCAGCGGCCCTGGTAGTCGCGCGCCAGGCCGAAGTTCAGGCAGATCGATTTGGCGTGGCCGATGTGCAGGTAGCCGTTCGGCTCCGGCGGGAAGCGGGTGATCACGCTCGGCATGCCCTCACGGACGTGGGTGCCGGCCGCCAGGTCGGATTCGACGATGGCGCGCAGGAAGTTGGAGGTCAGGACGGGCGCTGGGCTGTTTTTGTCGTTGCTCATCTGAAAAGTTGGCTTTGCAAAAGTTCGAGTGAAGGGCATTTTACCGTATCCCCTCTATGACAGCGGCGGAAATGCTGCGTTGCGGCGGCCTTCGGGGAAATTGCACTGCTCACACGGGTATAATTCGTCTTTAATTGTTTCGGCATCACGGCCCGGAGTTTCCAAAATGGAAAATTACTACAACACACTGGGTATCGCGCCTAACGCCACCGACGACGAGATCAAGAAGGTGTACCGCTCGCTGGCGATGCGCTTCCACCCGGACCGCAACCAGGCGCCCGGCGCGGAGGCGCGCTTCAAGGCCATCACCAAGGCCTATGAAATCCTGTCGGACCCGGTCAAGCGCGAGGAATACAACCAGAGCGTGAACCACCGCATCATCATCGACCCGGAAGCGGAAGCGTACCAGTTGTGGCGTTCGGTGTTCAACCTGCACGGCACCGTGCTGCCACCGGCCTGAGCCGGTCACACATCAGAAAAAGAAAGCAAGCAATGTCGAGAAAAGTACACCCTGAGTTCGCCTATCAATCGCGCGAGCTCGAAGGCCAGATCGAGGGCATCCTGGGCGACCCTCCGGACCGCAAGAACTACCAGCGCATGATCGACGCGCTGGTCTCCGAGTACGCCAGCGGCGGCGGCATCGAGGACGTCAACATGCTGGCCTTCGCGCTGGTCGACCACCTGGAGTTCAACAATCCGAAAGGCCTGCTGGCCGAGGCCGAGGACTATGAGTTCGGCGACGCCGGCCGCGTGTTCGCCATGGCCTCGTGCAAGGGCGAGGAGGCGGCGCGCATGTACGCGGCGCTGGAAGAGAACCTGCCGGACCTGGCGCGCCAGGCCATCATCACCGCTTTCCTGTACAAGAATCCGCGCAAGTGGGACGACGACGACCAGTCGCTGGACCAGCTGTCGGCCAACGACGACGGCGACGATGTCGAGGACGAAGACCAGGCGACCGACGACTTCGCCCAGATGTTCGACCAGGATGGAGACTGACCATGACCGAGAAAAGTAATCTGCCGGCGCTGAGCAAGCAAGTGACCGAGCTGGTGCTGGCCGGCTCGCTGAGCCACGCCGAACAAGCCTTCGCCGAGGCGGCCGACCAGTTCGGCGACCTGGCGGTGGTGGAAGTGCTCAACAACATCCCGCCGCAGGTGACGGCGCTGCACATGGCCGGTTTCGACGGCGGCAAGATGTCGCTGGCGACCTTGCTGGTGCCGCCCAAGGCCTGGGCCGACAGCCTGGCCTTCTTCGCCGCGACCTGGCCGGACGACCTGATCGAGGACGACCCGGAGCGCATCGCCGAATCGCTGTTCGCGCACATCCACGGCGTGGTGTTCTCGACCGACGACGAGGAGCGCCGCCACGAGCTGCTGGCGGCCGCCTCGGCCACCGACCACGGCGCGACCGCGTTCGCGATCCTGTTCTCGATGGCGCCGAAGGAAATCCTGGAAGTGGCCGGCGAGATCATCTCCAAGGGTCCGTACCTGACCGGCCAGACCTCGTCCGACAACGACGTGGTTCCGCTGGCGATCGCGCTGGCGCAGGCGTCGGAAGACGGCTGGGACCGCGCGCTGTTCGAGTTGTTCCCGGAGTTCCGCCACAGCGCCGACCTGGCCGACGCCGAGTTCAGCGACGACCCGGACGACGAGCCGACCTTCCTGCAGCGCTCGACCAAGGAACTGCTGTACCGCTTGCGCAAGCAGGTGCCGTCCACGCGCAGCGCCGCCAAGCCCGGCTCGCGCCGCAGCCTGGGCACCGGTATTTTCTCGTGATGGGTGTCTGATACATGCTGCCAGCAATTGTCGTAGAAAATTTACCGCGCCTGACCCGCGCCATCCAGCAACTGGCCACCCATCCCGACGATGACGCCGCCTACGCATTGGCCGACGAACTGACCGGCATCACCGCCATGGTGGCCGAGAAGTTCACCAACGACCGCACCGCCGACGGCATCCAGAAGGCCATGCAGCTGACGGTGGGCGGCGTGTCGCTGGGGCTGGACCACGCGCTGATGCACGAGGGCGACCTCGCGGCCTTGGACTTCCTGGTCGAGCACGGCGCCGAGCACGCGTTCCAGATCGGCTTCCGGCTGATCAAGGAGCTGTCGGCGCTGCCGGAGGATGCGCTGGTCGGCGAGTACGATACCGATCCGGTGTACTCGGCGCGCCGCCTGCGCGACCTGTTCATCGACCTGTGCCAGACCGATCCGAATGAAAACTGGAACGGCCTGGAGCGCTACGAGGTCATGCTCAAGCAGCGCAAGGAAGTGCAGGCCGTGGTGCGCCTGGCCGGCTGGCTGCGCCGCCACCACAGCGAAGGCCCGGTCAGCGACACCGACCTCAACGCCGAGGGCGTGATCGCGCTGGCCGTCATCTTCGCCATCGAGGGCGGCGGGCGCGTGGTGGCGCGCACCGGGCAGAAGGAATTCGAGCGCTTCGTCAAGGCGGTGCGCAAGGCCAAGCCGGACTACGAGGAGGGCTGGGCCGCGCTGGTGGCCAAGGTGCCGGTGCAGCATCATCCGGTGCTGCTGGACCGTATCGCCAGCTACCGCAACAGCTGCACGGTGATCCAGAACATCAAGGGCCGCACGGCCATGAAGACCTTGTTCGCCGAGCTGGAGAACTACGCCGGCTCCGAGCTGGACGCGGACTACAACTAAGCGGCGGCGGCTTCGGTCGCCACCGCGAGGAAGGCCGCCACCAAAGGCGAGATCTCGTCCTTGCGCTGCGCCAGCAGCAGGGTGGTGGTGGCTTCCGGATCGGCCAGCGGGCGGTAGCAGACACCGCCCATCCGCATGATGCCGAACGAGGCCGGCAGCACCGAGATGCCGCAGCCGGCCGCCACCAGGCCGATGATGGTCGACGCTTCGTTCGCCTCCATCGCGATGGTCGGCATGAAGCCCGCCGCCCGGCACAGCCGGAAAATCTGATGGTAGATCCCGGTGCCGGCCGTCTTCGGATACATCACGAACGGCAGTCCCCGCAGGTCGCCGATGGCGACCGCCTTCTTTTTCGCCAGCGGATGGGCGATCGGCAGCACCAGCGTCAGCGGGTCGTGCCGCAGCACCGTCATGCTGACCGCGTCGGTCACCGCCACTTCGGGCGGGCGCACCAGTCCCAGATCCAGTTCCCGGTTGGCGATGGCCTCGATTTGCGGCACCGTCGACATCTCGCGCAGGGTCAGCGTCACGCCCGGATAGCGCTGGCGGTAGCGGTTGACCACGGTCGCGAACAGCGGCGTCAACGGCGTGGAGAAGGTGAAGCCCACGCGCAGCTCGCCGGCCTCGCCGCGCTCGGCCCGGCGCGCGGTCCGCACCGCCTGCTCGGACAGCGACAGCACGCGGCGGGCGTCGTCCAGGAACAGCTTGCCCGCCTCCGTCAGGCGCACCCAGCGCTTGCTGCGCTCCAGCAGCTGCGCGCCCACTTCGGCCTCCAGCATCTGGATCTGATGGCTCAGCGGAGGCTGGCCGATGTGCAGGCGTTCGGCCGCGCGCGTGAAGCTGAGCTCCTCGGCGACGGCGACGAAGTAGCGCAGGTGGCGGAGTTCCATTATCTTTTTTAAGTATGAGTAACGGCTTAAATATATATTGGACAGTGATTCGGCGCAATCCTAAGATGAAGACATCGTACCTCCCAAGAGATAGTCATCATGTCGTTGAGCGCCGCCGCACTACCCGCCACTTCCGCCCCTTGCCGTAGCGTGCCGCATATCGCCGCCGGCAGTGCCGAATTCAAACGCAGCAGCCGGGCGCTGTTCTTCGGCGGCTTCTCGGCGTTTGCTTTGTTGTACAGCGTGCAGCCGTTGATGCCGGTGCTGTCGCATGAGTTCGCACTGAGCGCGGCGCAGAGCAGCATGGTGCTGTCGGTGTCGACCGGGGCGCTGGCGGTGTCGCTGGTGGCGTCGAGCGCGGTGTCGGAGCGCATGGGGCGCAAGCCGCTGATGGTGGCGGCGATGGTGATCTCGGCGCTGCTGACCATCCTGTGCGCGTTCGCGCAGAGCTACCCGCAGCTGCTGGCGATGCGCGCCATGCTGGGCGTGGCGCTGGGCGGCATGCCGGCCATCGCCATGGCCTACCTGGGCGAGGAGATGGAGCCGACCTCGCTGGGCTTGTCGATGGGGCTGTACATCAGCGGCAGCGCGTTTGGCGGCATGTCGGGGCGGGTGATTGCTTCGGTGTTGAGCGACCACTTTTCGTGGCGGCTGGCGCTGGCGGCGGTGGGCGTGGCGGGGCTGCTGGCGGCGTGGGAGTTCTGGCGGTCCTTGCCGGCGTCGCGGCATTTCGTGCCGGTGCGCAGCGCGTGGCGCACCTTCCCGGCCGGCTTCAAACTGCATCTGTCCGACGCGGGTTTGCCTTGGCTGTTTTCGCTGTCCTTCCTGCTGATGGGGAGTTTCATCAGCCTGTACAACTACATCGCCTACCGCCTGCTGGCCGCGCCGTTCAACCTGAGCCAGAGCGTGGTGGGGGCGGTGTCCTTCATGTACTTGCTGGGGATTTATGGCTCGGTGTGGGCGGGGCGCCTGGCCGACCGCTACGGCCGCCGCCGCGTGCTGTGGGCGGTGATGACGATCATGATCGCGGGCTTGCTGCTGACCTTGTCCGATTGGATGCCGCTGCTGGTGCTGGGCATGGCGCTGTTCACCTACGGCTTCTTCGCTTCGCATTCGATCGCCAGCAGCTGGGTCGGGAGGCGCGCCGCCAGCAACAAGGCGCTGGCGTCGGCCTTGTACCTGTTCTTCTACTATCTCGGTTCCAGCGTCGTGGGATCGGCCACCGGCGTCATGTGGGGACGCGGCGGCTGGCCAGGCGTGGTGCTGGTGCTGGGTTGCGCGCTGACGCTGGCGATGCTGGTGGCGCTGCGCCTGCGCAGCCTGCCGCCGCTGGCGCAGGCCGAGCGTTAGTCACTTCGGACAGTTGGTGTAGGACTTCTTGCCGTCTGCATGGATGATGATGCAGTAGGTGACGAGGGCGGTGACGATCTTGTAGGTGCGTGTCTTGTTCTCGCCATCGGGTGTGCTCAGTTCTATTATTTTTGCGGGCTGGTACCACTTCGGTGGCACCGCGTCGTGGGCCGCGTCGATGCCGCGCTCCAGGCGCGCTTGCTTGCTGTCCGGTGGCGGCGCCGGTGCGCGCTCGGGGTAGGCGGCGCGCAATTCCTTGTCGATCTTTCTCACGTCCAGTCTGGCCTGGCTCAGGACGTCGCTGGCGCTTGGCGGACGCGGCGCAGCTGGTGCCTGGGCGAACGGATCGTCGGCAGGGCTGGCTGCGGGCGCCGTCGGCATTGCGGGCGTTTCCGGCGTTGTCGCGGGCGGGACTGGAATGTCGGCCGGCTTGGGCGGTGTGATGGATTTCGGCGCGGCCGCGTTGAGCTGCGGCGCGGGCTTGACCACCGGCTTGGGTTGGCTCTTGGCGTTTGGCTGCGTTATCGGCAGCAGCCACTGCATCGCCTCGCGCGGCGCGTCTGCTGGATGCTGGCGCTGCATGAAGGCGTAGATGATCGCCACGTGCAGCAGTCCTGTGATGAGCAATCCCGGCAGGTGGCGTGGTCGATGTTTGATCATGCCGGGAGAATAGCTTGCAAATTGGATATCTGTTGGTTTTGTCACAAGTCCTTACAAAGGCTGTAAGTTTGCCGGCTGCGGCGCGACCAAGGTGCATCGTTCATCACCCTGGAGTCGTCGTGAAGCATCTCATCCTGAGCGTGGCCGTTGCGGCCGCGCTGAATATTCCGCCGGCGTTGGCTGCGGGTTGCAGCGCGCAGAGTCCGGCTTACCGCATCGCCTTGCTGGAGTTGTACACCTCGGAGGGATGCAGCAGCTGCCCTCCAGCCGATCAGTACGTCAGCGGCCTGCGCGCCGACGGCATCACGGCGCAGCAGGCGGTGGTGTTGTCCGAGCATGTCGACTACTGGAACTACATCGGCTGGAAGGATCCCTTTTCCAGCAAGACCTTCACCGACCGCCAGCGTTGGCTGAGCGACCTGGCTGGCTCGCGCACGATCTACACGCCGGAGATTTTTGTCGGCGGCAAGGAGCAGCGCGGCTGGCCGCGCGGCGTGGCCGATGCGGTCAAGCGCACCAATGGCCTGGCGGCGCAGGCCGATATCGGCATCGCGCTGGATGCTGCTGGCGCTGGTGGGCTGGCGGTCAGCGTGACGGCCAAGTCGGCGCGTGAAGGCAAGCTGTTCGTCGCATTGGTCGAGAGCGGTGTGGCCAGTCAGGTGAAGGCGGGCGAGAACAGCGGGCGTCTGCTGCGCCATGACTTCGTGGTGCGCGAGTGGCTGGCGCCGGTGCCGCTGGTATCGGGCGGCGCGGTGGTCAGCAGGACGCTGGCCTTGCCCGCCGGCGCGGCGGCCGGCAAGCTGGGCATCAGCGCCTTCGTGCAGACCGACAAGGGCGAGGTGTTGCAGGCGCTGGTGCTGCCGGTCTGCGGCGGCTAAATTCGACGGCGCGCTGATCTGCATCAGCGCGCCTTTGTTTTGCGCGCGCGCCGCTGAAACTGGCGGCGGCCTCCACTGTCGAATCTGCACTGGCACGCCTGTGCCTGATCAACGGAGGAGGGCTACATCATGCTGCACGCGAACGATATCGAGCATCGGTTTCATTTATTGGAGCAAGCGATAGGGCAGGCTTCGCAAGCCTGCTCGGCGGAGCGCAACGTTCCCGGCGAACTGCGAGACAGCGTCCGGCGGCTGGACCTGCATTCGGATACGGCGAAGGAGGTGCTGCTGTCGCAGGACCAGCCGCGCATCAACAAGCTGATGCACGACATGGAGCGGCTGTCGGAGCGGGCTCGGCAGGTATGCATCAACGTGCCGCATCTGTCCGCGCACATGCGCGGCGCGGTGAGCTATATGCACGGACAGCTTATGGAACTTAAGCGGGATTTGCGTATCAATAATTAACAACTCAGAGGCGGGCCGACTTCGCCGCCGGCCCGTGATGACTATGGACCATAAGCAAGTTACAAGAAATCAAGTTGTTCGCCTGCTGTACAGCATCGTGTTCTTCCTGATCTTGACTACGACTGCCGTGTCGATGGATCTATTCTCGCAATGGATAAAGACTTTTGGGGTGGCGGAGTTCACGTATGACTTGATCGCATGGAGTGCACATGCCATGCTGGCGTTGGACATGCTACTATTTTTTATCTACCTGCTCTTTGCAGGCTGGGAGTTTGTGAAGGGGCTTCGAAAATGAATGATCCTGCGAACACTAAAGAAGAAAGCTACGCACGGCGCATGTTTCGGGAAAGTCTGCGCCGTTACTTCGCTCCGTTGACTGGAGCCATCCGGGCCATCAAGGCGGAAATGATCCGCTCCGAGCGGGAGCGGAAACGTTTAAAAGACTGAGTCCTTCGGTATCACATGCCTGAACGTCGGCTCGATGTTTTTGGCGTGCAGGTGGTGGATGATGTCTTCCAGCGTCGCGTCCTTCAACAGCAGGCCGGCCGGGCTGGCATGTGCCGCAGGCGCCGCCGCTTTGTGCGGGCGCTCCTTGCCTTGTGGCGGATGCATGATGTTGATCGCTTGCGTGAACTGCTTGTCGTCGATGCTTTGCAGCCCTTCCAGAAACGCTGCCTGCGCGGCGTAGGGCGGCATCATCTCCAATCCAATCTCATCGGCGAACGAGGCGCCCATGCCGGGATTGATGAACGCGGCCCACGTGTTGCTGGCCACGTGCAGACACGGCGGCAGCTCGGCCGTGGTGCTGGTCAGCGTGTCGGGGCGCAGGCCGATTTCCTCGTTCGGAATGTCCGGGAAGTAGGTCCTGCGCAGCAGGTGGAGGAAGTGCTGCGCCTGGTTCAGCGGCACCGGCGTCTCCAGCGACAGCCACAGCGAATAACCCGCGCCGCCGCTGATGCTCACCGCAGGCGCAGGCAAGCCCAGCTGATCCTGCAGCGCGTTGGCCACGCCGCATAACCGGTCCCAATGCTGCAGCGCAGGCGCGTCGCCCATGCGGTTGAAGTCGATGATCAGCGCGCGCACCAGGCCGTTGTCCGACACCAGGTTGATGGCGCTGGTCTTCTCGCCGCCCAGGTGCTGCGCCAGGATGTCCGGCGTCAGCGCGCCGGCGGGGAAACACTCCTGGTCGACCAGCAGGTACAGCCGTTTCAGTTCCGCGATCAGCTTGTCCATCACAGCACCCCCTGTGCGCGCAGCGCGGCGATGTCGTCGTCGCTTTGGCCCAGCAGGCCGCGCAGGATCTCGTCGGTATGCTGACCCAGCAGCGGCGGGGCGACCGCGTTGTCGGTCGGCGTCAGCGACATCTTCATTGGACTGCGCACCAGCTTCGTGCTGCCGGCGGTTGGATGCGGCACATCCATCACCAGCTCGCGCGCCAGCACCTGCGGATTCTTGTAGACGTCGTCGAGGTTGTTGATCGGGCCGCATGGCACGCCGACCGCTTCCAGTTTCTCGATCCAGAAGTCGCGCGGCTGCGCCAGCACCATGCCCGCCAGGATCGGCACCAGCTCGTCGCGGTGCTTCACGCGCAGCGGGTTGGTGGCGTAGCGCTCGTGCGTGGCGAGGTCGGCGCGGCCGCCCACTTCGACAAACTTCTGGTACTGGCCGTCGTTGCCGGTGGCGACGATGATGTAGCCGTCCGCGCACTGGAAGGTCTGGTACGGCACGATGTTCGGATGCGCGTTGCCCCAGCGCTTGGGCGGCTTGCCGCTGTTGAGGTAGTTGCTGCCCATGTTGGCCAGCATCGCCACCTGCACGTCCAGCAGCGCCATGTCGATGTACTGGCCTTCGCCGCTGCGGTCGCGGTGGGTGAGCGCGGCCAGGATGGCGATGGTGGCGTACATGCCGGTCATCAAATCGGTCAGCGCCACGCCGGCTTTCTGCGGACCGCCGCCGGGCAGGTCGTCGCGCTCGCCGGTGACGGACATCAGGCCGCCCATGCCCTGGATCAGGAAGTCGTAGCCGGCGCGGTGCGCGTACGGGCCGTCCTGGCCGAAGCCGGTCACCGAGCAGTAGACCAGGTCGGGCTTGATGGCCTTCAGCGATTCATAGTCGAGGCCGTAGCGCTTGAGCTGGCCCACCTTGAAGTTCTCCAGCACCACGTCGCAATGGCTGGCCAGCTCGCGGATCAGCGCCTGGCCGTCGGCGCTGGCGATGTCGATCGTGACCGAGCGCTTGCCGCGGTTGGCGGCCAGGTAGTAGGCCGCCTCGGTGGTGTCGTGGCCGGCGGCGTCCTTGGCGTAGGGCGGGCCCCAGGCGCGGGTGTCGTCGCCGCTGCCGGGCCGTTCGATCTTGATGACGTCGGCGCCGAGGTCGGCCAGATTCTGCGAGCACCACGGTCCCGCCAACACGCGGCTCAGGTCGAGGACGCGGATATGGCCTAGCGCTTTTGGAGCTGTCATGATGTGTGTAACCTTTTGAGTAATCCGATCAGGCCGCTAGTGTAGTGGCTCGGTCGGCGCTTGCACATAATTTTTTTGCAAGGCGGCGGCCAGTTCGCGCGCGGCCTGCCAGCGCAATTGCGGCGACGGGTAGTCGGGCTTGCTGCGGCGGGGCGAGACGCTGCCCCGGTATATCTTCTTGAAGTAGCCCGCCAGTTGCGCCGCCGGCCAGCCCGCCCGCCAGGCCAGCAGCATGCCCTCGCGGTCGGCTTCGACCTCCTGCTCGTAGTTGGTGGGCGCCAGTTGATCCATCAGGCCGCTGTCGTTGTCGACCGCGTGCTCCAGTTCCAGGAAGGGGCGGCCGGCCCAGCGCGGGTCCAGCCGCAGCGCCTGCTGGTATTCCCTCAGGTTGTGGCGCAGCGCGGCGTGTTCGATCTCGTGCGCCAGCAGCATGGCCAGTTCGGCGTCGTTCAGTTCCAGCCGCTGGACATAGGCCAGGCTGACCAGGATTTTGCCGCCGGCCATGCAGTCGGCGTTCTGGTCGGGGGTGTTGGTGGTGTGGACCTCCCAGGCCCAGTCCGCCGTTTCCGGGTAGTCGCGCCGGGCGCGGGCGATCAGCGTGGCGGCGATGGCGTTGACGCGGGCGGTGAAGCGGGCGTCGCCGTCGAGCACGTGGTCGTTCAGGCGCGCGGCGTACACCTCGGCGGCGCGGGCGATGACCATCTGCTGCGTCAAGGCGGCGGCATCCTGCGCGACGGCGGGCGCGGCGGCGAGCAGCGCGAGCAGCAGCAGGCTGCCTGCCCAGCTATTTGACGCGCCCCGCATTCGTGGTAGTGTTGACATCGTTTCCATAACAGCTTTCGAGGCATCCACCATGTGGCCCTACCCAAAAATCGTTGCACACCGCGGCGGCGGCACGCTGGCGCCGGAAAACACCATCGCCGGACTGCGCGCCGGCCTGGCCTACGGCTTCCACGCGGTCGAGTTCGACGTCATGCTGTCGCGCGACGGCATCGGCATGGTGATGCACGATCCCGACTTCGGCCGCACGGTGGCGGGGCAGGGCAGCGTGGCGACCACCGACGCCATCGACCTGTCCGGCATGGACGCGGGCAGCTGGTTCGGACCGCAATTCCGCGACGAGCCGGTGCCATTCTTCACCCAGTTCATCGATTATTGCAAGCAGCAGCGTATCTGGATGAACGTGGAAATCAAGCCGGCCGACGGTTTCGAGCGCGAAACCGGCAGCTGGGTTGCAAAAATCACACGCGAGCACTACGCCACCGAAATCGCCGCCGGCGACCCGGCCGCCATGCCCCTGCTGTCCTCGTTCAGCTTCGAGGCGCTGGCCGCCGCCCGCGACGCGGCGCCCGAGCTGCCGCGCGGCTATTTGCTGGACACCATCCCCGCCGACTGGCAGGCGCAGGCGCGCGAACTGGGCGCGGTGGCCATCCACACCAACCAGAAGCACCTGACGCGCGAGATGGCGGCGCAGGTCAAGGCGGCCGGCTACGGGCTGTTTTGCTACACCGTCAACGATCCCGAACGCGGCAGGGAGATCCTGTCCTGGGGCGTGGACGGCTTCTGCACCGACCGTATCGATTTGATCGGCCCCACTTTCGCCTGAAGCCCTTTGGGCCGCGTGGTCATATATAATCAACCCTTTGCATCTGCCAGCTACCACTGCTTACGACATGAAATCATCTGAAATCCGCGACAAATTCCTCAAGTTTTTTGAATCCAAGGGTCATTCGATTGTCCGTTCCAGCTCCCTGGTGCCTGGCAACGACCCGACCCTGCTGCTGACCAACAGCGGCATGGTGCAGTTCAAGGACGTGTTCACCGGTACCGACAGCCGTCCGTACACCCGCGCCACCTCCGTGCAGCGCTGTGTGCGCGCCGGCGGCAAGCACAACGACCTGGAAAACGTCGGCTACACCGCGCGCCACCACACCTTCTTCGAAATGCTGGGCAACTTCAGCTTCGGCGACTACTTCAAGCGCGACGCCATCAGCTTCGCATGGGAACTGCTGACCAAGGTCTACGGCCTGCCGGTCGAGAAGCTGACCGTGACCGTCTACCAGGAAGACGACGAGGCCTACGACATCTGGGCCAAGGAAATCGGCGTGCCGACCGAGCGCATCATCCGCATCGGCGACAACAAGGGCGCGCGCTACGCGTCGGACAACTTCTGGCAGATGGCCGACACCGGCCCATGCGGCCCGTGCACCGAGATCTTCTACGACCACGGCGCGGACATTCCAGGCGGCCCTCCAGGCTCGCCCGACGAAGATGGCGACCGCTTCATCGAAATCTGGAACCTGGTGTTCATGCAGTTCAACCGCGACGAAGCGGGCGTGATGCACAAGCTGCCGAAGCCATGCGTCGACACCGGCATGGGCATGGAACGCCTGGCCGCTGTGCTGCAGCACGTGCATTCGAACTACGAGATCGACCTGTTCCAGCACCTGATCAAGGCCGCCGCGCGCGAAACCGGCGCCACCGACCTGGAAAACAAGTCGCTGCGCGTGATCGCCGACCACATCCGCGCCGCCGCGTTCATGATCGTCGACGGTGTGATCCCGGGCAGCGAAGGCCGCGCCTACGTCCTGCGCCGCATCATCCGCCGCGCGCTGCGCCACGGCCACAAGCTGGGCCAGACCAAGCCGTTCTTCTACAAGCTGGTGGCCGACCTGGCGATCGAGATGGGCGCCGCCTATCCCGAGCTGGAGGAAGCCAAGGACCGCGTGGCCCAGATGCTCAAGGCCGAGGAAGAGCGCTTCGGCGAGACGCTGGAGACCGGCATGAAGGTGCTGGAAGCCCAGCTGGCCAAGGACGGCAAGGGCATCGACGGCGCCACCGCCTTCACCTTGTACGAAACCTACGGCTTTCCGCCGGACCTGACCGCCGACATCTGCCGCGAACGCAATATCGAGTTCGACCAGGTGGGCTACGACGCCGCGCTGAAGGAAAGCCAGGAGCTGTCGCGCAAGGGCGGCAAGACCACCAAGGATGCCAAGGTCGAGTACTCGGGCGAGAAAAACAAATTCGTCGGCTACGACAACCTGACCCACAGCAGCAAGGTCGTGGCGTTGTACGCGGCCGGCACGCCGGTGCAGGAACTGAAGACTGGCCAGGCCGGCATCGTGGTGCTGGACACCACGCCGTTCTACGCCGAATCCGGCGGCCAGGTGGGCGACCAGGGCGTGATCAGCTCGGGCGCGGCGCAGTTCAGCGTCAGCGACACGCTCAAGATTCAAGCCGACGTGTTCGGCCATCACGGCGTGCTGGAATCCGGTTCGCTGAAGGTGGGCGACGCGGTCAGCGCCAACGTGGACGAAGCCAAGCGCGCGCGCACCATCCGCAACCACTCGGCCACCCACCTGATGCACAAGGCATTGCGTGAAGTGCTGGGCTCGCACGTGGCGCAGAAGGGCTCGCTGGTCGATCCCGACAAGACCCGTTTCGACTTCAGCCACAACGCGCCGCTGACGGCCGAGCAGATCGCCGAAGTGGAAGCCAAGGTCAACAAAGAGATCCTGGAAAACCAGGCGACCAAGGCGCAGCACATGTCCTTCGACGACGCGGTCAAGCACGGCGCGATGGCGCTGTTCGGCGAGAAGTACGGCGACGAGGTGCGCGTGCTGGACATCGGCTCGTCGAAAGAGCTGTGCGGCGGCGTGCACGTGCACCGCACCGGCGACATCGGCCTGTTCAAGATCACCGGTGAAGGCGGCGTCGCAGCGGGTATCCGCCGCGTCGAGGCCGTGACGGGCGAGGGCGCGCTGGCGCTGGTGCAATCGATGAACCGTCGCCTGCTGGACGCGTCGGCCGCGCTGAAGTCGACGCCGGAGGAATTGACCGCGCGTATCGGCCAGGTGCAGGACCACGTCAAGGCGCTGGAGAAGGAACTGGCCGCGCTGAAATCGAAACTGGCTTCGGGCCAGGGCGACGAGCTGGCCACGCAGGCGGTGGACGTCAACGGCATCAAGGTGCTGGCGGCGGTGCTGGAAGGCGCCGACGTGGCGCGCCTGCGCGAAACCATGGACAAGCTGAAGGACAAGCTGAAGACCGCCGCCATCGTGCTGGCCAGCGTGGCCGACGGCAAAGTCAGCCTGATCGCGGGCGTGACGGCGGACGCCACGTCCAAGGTCAAGGCCGGCGAACTGGTGAACTTCGTTGCACAACAAGTGGGCGGAAAAGGCGGCGGACGCCCCGATATGGCGCAGGCCGGCGGCACCGATCCTAGCGGTTTGCCAGCGGCACTGGCGGCGGTTCCGGCATGGGTGGGCGAACGCGCTTAAGTTGTCAGAAAGCCTTGTAATGCAGTAACTATGCGGCCTGCGTGTCTCACGCAGGCCGTTGTCGTCTGGGGATTGCTGTTGTATACTTGCCAGTTCCCGTTGCAAACTTGCAACGCACTACGAACTATTTTGGTGCAGCGCGTCATGCGATCCGTTTTGGAGTAGTATGACGACAGTCCTAACAAAACATGCGGGTTCTTGATGAGCGACACGATACTTGAAAACGAAATCATGGAATTCCACAAAGAACTCGACGCGCGCGGCCTGAACTGTCCGCTGCCGATTCTCAAGGCCAAGAAAGCCTTGTCCGAGTTGCAAAGTGGCGAAGTCCTGCGCATCATGGCGACCGACCCGGGTTCCGTGCGCGATTTCCAGGCATTTGCCAAGCAGACCGGCAACGCCCTGTTGTCGCATGTCCAGATCGGCCGCGAATTCGTGTTTTTGATGCGGCGCAAATAATCCCTCCGCGTCTTTTTTCCTAGAAACATCGTCTAACAGATTTATTTTTTAGACGATTTCTACTAGCTAAAAAACGCACGATCGTGCTTTATTTTCTTGTGCGCGCTGAATTTCTCATATAATCTAGCCCACATAATTTAGTCCCGAATTCTTACTTTTTCCAAAGGCATAGCTATGAAAGTCTTGGTACCCGTCAAACGCGTGGTCGACTACAACGTCAAGGTGCGCGTCAAGTCCGACGGCACGGGCGTTGATATTGCCAACGTCAAAATGTCGATGAACCCATTCGATGAGATCGCGCTGGAAGAAGCGATGCGCCTCAAAGAAGCCGGCAAAGTGACCGAGGTGGTCGCCGTATCGTGCGGCGTGACCCAGTGCCAGGAAACCCTGCGCACCGGCATGGCCATCGGCGCCGACCGTGGCATCCTGGTGGAGACCGCCGTTGAACTGGAACCGCTGGCCGTGGCCAAGCTGCTCAAGGCGTTGGCCGACAAAGAGCAACCGCAGCTGATCATCCTGGGCAAGCAGGCGATCGACGACGACTCCAACCAGACCGGCCAGATGCTGGCGGCGCTGCTGGGCTGGCCGCAAGCGACGTTCGCGTCGAAAGTGGTGCTGGAAGACGGCAAAGTCACCGTGACCCGCGAAGTGGACGGCGGCCTGGAAACCCTGGCGCTGACCCTGCCTGCCATCGTCACCACCGACCTGCGCCTGAACGAGCCGCGCTATGTGACGCTGCCGAACATCATGAAGGCCAAGAAAAAGCCGCTGGATGTGACCAAGCCAGAAGACCTGGGCGTCGATGTGACCCCGCGTCTGAAAACCCTGAAAGTCGTCGAGCCTGCCAAGCGCTCGGCCGGCATCAAGGTACCGGACGTTGCAACCCTGGTCGCGAAACTGCGCACCGAAGCCAAAGTCATCTAAAGGAACAATCATGGTCGCATTAGTTATTGCAGAACACGACAACGCTAGCCTGAAAGGCAGCACCCTCCACACCGTGACCGCCGCAGCCCAATGCGGTGGCGACGTGCACGTCCTGGTCGCTGGCTCGAACGCCGGCGCCGCCGCTGCCGCCGCCGCGCAAATCGCCGGCGTGTCCAAAGTGATCGTCGCCGACGCGCCGTACTTCGCCGACGGCCTGGCCGAGAACATCGCCGAGCAAGTGCTGGCGCTGGCCGGTTCGTACAGCCACATCCTGGCTCCGGCCACCGCCTACGGCAAGAACATCCTGCCGCGCGTGGCCGCCAAGCTGGACGTGGCGCAGATCTCGGAAATCACCAAGGTCGATTCGCCTGACACCTTCGAGCGTCCTATCTACGCCGGCAACGCGATCGCCTACGTGCAATCGTCGGACAAGGTCAAGGTCATCACCGTGCGCTCGACCGGCTTCGACGCCGCCGCCACCACCGGTGGTTCGGCCGCGACCGAGACCGTCGCCGCTGTCGCCGACCTGGGCAAGTCGGCCTTCGTTGGCCGCGAGCTGGCCAAGTCGGACCGTCCTGAGCTGACCGCCGCCAAGATCATCGTTTCCGGCGGCCGCGGCATGGGCTCGGGCGAAGCGTTCAAGATCCTGGAACCGCTGGCGGACAAGCTGAACGCCGCCATGGGCGCATCGCGCGCAGCGGTCGACGCCGGCTACGTGCCGAACGACTGGCAGGTTGGCCAGACCGGCAAGATCGTCGCGCCGTCGCTGTACATCGCGGTCGGCATCTCCGGCGCGATCCAGCACCTGGCCGGCATGAAGGATTCCAAAGTGATCGTCGCGGTCAACAAGGATCCCGAAGCGCCGATCTTCTCCGTTGCCGACTACGGCATCGTGGGCGATCTGTTCGAAATCGTGCCGCAACTGGTTGCAGAACTGGGCTAATTCACCCGTTATGAACACAGGGCCACGCTGATCCGGATGACCGGATTGCCGTGGCCTTTTTCTTGGAGACATAAGATGCCGTATCAAGCACCCCTGAAAGACATGCTGTTCGTGATGAACGAACTGGCCGACCTGGCCGGCGTGAACGCGCTGCCGGGCAATGAGGACGCGACCCCGGACACGGCCGAGGCCGTGCTGGAAGAAAACGCCAAGTTCGTCGCCAACGTGGTGGCGCCGCTGAACAATCCGAGCGACAAGGAGCCGAGCTGGTGGCACGACGGCCAGGTCACCACCTCCAAGGGCTTCAAGGACGCCTTCAAGGCCTTTGCCGAGGCTGGCTGGCAGGGTGTGCAGCATCCGGTGGAGTTCGGCGGCCAGGGCCTGCCCAAGCTGCTGGCGACGCCATGCATCGAAATGCTCAACGCCGGCAGCATCTCGTTCGCGCTGTGCCCGCTGTTGTCGGACGGCGCGATCGAAGCGTTGCTGACCGCCGGCAGCGACGAGCAGAAGGCCATCTACCTGGAGAACCTGGTGTCGGGCAAATGGACCGGCACCATGAACCTGACCGAGCCGCAAGCCGGCTCCGACCTGGCCGCCGTACGCACCCGCGCCGTGCCGCAGGGCGACGGCACCTACAAGGTGTTCGGCACCAAGATCTTCATCACCTACGGCGAGCACGACTTCACCGAGAACATCGTCCACCTGGTGCTGGCGCGCACGCCGGACGCGCCCGCTGGCGTGAAGGGGATTTCGCTGTTCATCGTGCCGAAGTTCCTGGTCAACGCCGACGGCTCGCTGGGCGCGCGCAACGACGCGCATTGCGTGTCGATCGAGCACAAGCTGGGCATCAAGGCCAGCCCGACCGCCGTGCTGCAATTCGGCGACCACGGCGGCGCCATCGGCACGCTGGTGGGCGAGGAGAACCGCGGCCTGGAGTACATGTTCATCATGATGAACGCGGCCCGTTTCGGTGTCGGCATGCAGGGCATCGGCCTGGCCGAGCGCGCCTACCAGAAGGCCGTGGCCTTCGCCAAGGACCGCGTGCAGTCGCGCGACCTGGCCGGTTCGGCCGGTCCGGTCTCGATCATTCATCATCCGGACGTGCGCCGCATGCTGATGTCCATGCGTTCGCAGACCGAGGCGGCGCGCGCGCTGGCCTACGTCGGCGCCGGCATCAGCGACGTGGCGCACAGCCACGCCGATGCCGAGGTGCGCAAGGCCAACCTGGCGGTGTACGAGTATCTGGTGCCGGTGATCAAGGGCTGGTCGACCGAGATGTCGCAGGACGTCACGCGCGACGGCGTGCAGGTGCATGGCGGCATGGGCTTCATTGAAGAGACCGGCGCTGCGCAGCACTATCGCGACTCGAAGATCCTGACGATCTACGAAGGCACGACCGCGATCCAGGCCAACGACCTGGTCGGCCGCAAGACCGTGCGCGACGGCGGCGCCGTGGCCAAGGGCATCATCGCCCAGGTGCGCGCGACCGAGGCGCAGTTGGCTGCGGCTGGTGGCGCGGACTTCAAGGCCATCCTGGCGCAGCTGTCGTCCGGCAGCAAGGATCTGGAGGCGGTGGTGGACTTCGTGGTGGCCAACATGAAGAGCGACATCAAGGGCGTGTTCGCCGGCAGCGTGCTGTACCTGAAGCTGGCCGGCCTGGTGCTGGGCGGCTGGCAGATGGCGCGCGCCGCGCTGGTGGCGCAGCAGAAGCTGGACGCCAACGAAGGCGACGCCAGCTTCTACAAGGCCAAGATCGCCACCGCGCGCTTCTTCGCCGACCACATCCTGTCGCAGTCGTCGAGCCTGCGCATCGCCATCATCGACGGCAGCGCCGGCGTGCTGGCCTTGAGCGAAGACCAGTTCTAAACCGGCCTTCCGTTTCCTTAAAAAGCAGTCTTGCAGGCTGCTTTTTTTTCGCCGGGGTTTAAGCGTTTCGTAGTCCGACCGTCGTCATTTCGTCATCCTTTACGTTGACGACGTTCGGGATACGCTAAGATGAAAACCCGGGAATTGATTGAATTATTGCTTGCGAATGGCTGGTTTCAGGTCCGGATGAAGGGCAGCCATCGGCAATTCCATCACAAGACATTGCCAGGCACAGTTACTGTGGCGGGCAAGCTAAATGTTGACGTCCCCGCTGGCACGCTCAACTCGGTCTTGAAGCAAGCCAGAATCGGAAAATAGGGAGGAGTGATGAAATTCCTGGTCATTGTTGAGGAAGGACCGAAATCCTTCGGTGCCTATGTGCCGGATTTGCCTGGTTGCGTTGCAGTGGGCGCCACCCGAAGCGAGGTCGTGGCGCTTATCCAGGAAGCCATCGAGTTTCATCTTGAAGGGATGAGGGCGGACGGCAAACCGATGCCGCGACCTAACTCGTCGGCGACGTCGGTTGAAGTAGAGCTTGCGTAGTCAGTTCCAGGCGCCATCGTCGAGGTTGGCTTTGACTTGCAGTAGCAGGCTGCGCAGCGTTTGCTGCTGCTCGGCGCTCAGGCCCTTCATGGCTTGCGTGTTCAGCGCTTCGGCCTGGCGCTTGATCTTTTGCTGGACGGTGCGGCCGGCGTCGGTCAGCGACAGGCAGGTGTTGCGGCGGTCGGCGGCGTCGGCTTCGCCTTGCAGCAGGCCGCGCTCGCGCAGGCCGGCGATCAGGCGCGTCAGCTGCGCCTTGTCCTTGCCGGTGCGCTTGGCCAGGTCGCTTTGCGTGCTGCCCGGATGGCGCGCGAAAAATCCCAGTACCCGTCCTTCCATCGGCGTCATCTCATGCTGGCCCTCGCGCAGGGCCTGGAATTGCTGCGAACGGAACTGGTGCATGATCGTATGCACGAGATCGAGCACGCCATCCAGGTTCGGATCGCGAGAATGGTTGACTTTGTCATTTGATTTCGGAATAATAGGTGACATTATCAATTATCTGGTCAGGGAAAGACATGAGTATAGACGCTCCAATCAGCCGTGTGCAGCGGGTTCGCCATGAACTCAAGGTTCGCGAGGTGGCGGTGGCCTCGGTGCAGGATATCGGCGCGCACTTTCGCCGCGTCACTTTCCGTGGCCCGGCCTTGCACGATTTTCACAGCGCGTCGTTCGACGATCACGTCAAATTCATCCTGGGGCAGGGCGAGGACGCGGTCAAGCGCGACTACACGCCGCGCAGCTTCGATCCGGTCGCCGGCGAGCTGTGCCTGGAGTTCGCGCTGCATGGCGATGGTCCCGCCGCGCGCTGGGCGGCGCAGGCGGCGCCGGGCCAGCGCGTGATCGTGGGCGGGCCGCGCGGCTCGTTCATCATTCCGGCCGATTACGACTGGCAGTTGCTGATCGGCGACGAGAGCGCCTTGCCGGCGATTGCGCGGCGTCTTGAGGAATTGCCGGTGGGCGTGCGGGTGATCGTGATCGCGAAGGTGGACGATGTGGCCGACCGGCGCGCGTTGGCCAGCGGTGCGCAGGTCGATCTGCGCTGGGTCGGCAGCGATGACGAGATGATCGCCGCAGTGCGCGCGCTCGCGCTGCCGGACGGTGACGGCTACGCCTGGTGCGCCGGCGAGGCGTCGGCGATGGCGGCGGTGCGGCAGGAGCTGGTCGGCGTGAAGGGCTTGGGCAAGCACCAGATCCGCGCCGCCGCCTACTGGAAGCGCGGCGGCAGCAACTTCCACGCCACGCTGGACGAATAAACGGGTGGGGTCAGATACCGTCTTGAATGGCAAGCCCTTTCGATAAGTAATTAGGATCGAAAGGCTTGTCATTGTGTATCACCCCATAAATCAGGTGAGCCAGTTTGTGCATGACTGCACCGATCACGGCTTTCTGTGCCATGCCAGTCGCTGCAAGCCGCTCGGCGAATTGGCGCAGGATGGGGTTATGACGGCGCGCCACCAGGCTAGGCATATACAGCGCAGCGCGCAATGATGTATTGCCTGTTCGACTGATGGTCGTTCGTCCCCTCACTGAGCTTCCGGAGCTGCGTTGCTTGGGCGTTACGCCAAGGAAGGCGGCGAAGGCTTTCGCACTGCCAAAGCGGCGGATATCGCCCAAACTCCCCAATACTTTGGCCGCCGTGGTCATCCCTACGCCGGGGATTGTGGTGAGCAACTCCGCATCGTGCTTCAGGCCAGGATGGCGATCGATGTGATCGTCGATGTCGCTTTCAAGCTTCTCAATTTCTGCGCTGAGCCAGGTGATATGCTGCCGCACGTGCTGCACCACCTCGTCCATTCCACCGATGGCTAACGCCTCCAGCCGGTTCTCTTCCTGCTGGCGGATATCCTTCAAGGCTTGAACGCGCTGTGTCCATGCCCGCAACTGGCGCTGTTCCAGCGGCGGCGGACTCCAGGGCGCAGGCCGCATTGCTGCGCAGTAGCGAGCGATCAGGCCGGCGTCGATGGCATCGTTCTTGTTGCGAATATTCTCGCTGTGGCCAAAGCCTTTGATGCAGGCCGGATTCTCCACGCTCACCATCAGGCCGGCCTGGTGCAACGCAAGCGCCACCGGCTCGGAATACACCCCGGTCGCCTCCATGCAAACGTGCAAGGCCGATAACGGCACCTTGGATTTGCCCAGCCAATCGAGCAGCGCTCGGTGACCTTCGATGGAGTTTTCCAGCACCTTGGTCTTGGTTTTTCCGTTGACCAGCAGTGCAATATCTAATTTTCTCTTACTGACATCAATACCTACTGCTGCGTATATCGCATCCATTTTTTGACCTTCCTCGTATGCAGGCTTACGCATTGACGCGATGGCCCAAGATACCGTTCGGACTTATCAAATGAAACAGGCAGAGGCACCTATCTGACCCACGTGCTCCATGGCACTAAGTCTGATCAGCGTCACTCCGCCCGGCCGCACTTACTTCGTTATTATCCGATGGAGATGCGGTACGCTCAATATACGAAGTCTGACATTCGGACACGAGCTCTGCGGTAGGCGCCAGCTACCGCAGAGCTCGTGTCCGAATGTCAGACTTGACCCCAATCTTGCATTACGTCGATGATGGCCTGGTAGACGCGCACCGGTTCTTCGGCGATGCGGTTGAGCACGTAGAGGAAGTGCTCGTCGCCGAACACGGCGTATTCGCGGGTGGGGAAGCCGCGTGCGTGCAGTTCGGCGATCTGCTCGGTGCCCAGGCCGATCAGCGATTCGAATTCGAACCAGCGCGGGTCGATCCGCTCCTCCAAAATCAGCGCGCTGAGCTCTTGCTGGATGCCGCGGTCGTGCGTGGCGATCGAGCACTTGTGCCCGCTCAGCAGCAGCTCCCGCGCGTGGCGGCGGTAGGCTTCCGCCAGCTCGGGGCTGTTGCGGTGGTAGGAAATCTCTTCCGGTTCCAGAAACGCGCCCTTCACCAGGCGGATGCGGCCGGGGAGCTTCATCAGCGAGGGCAGGTCCTGCGCGGTGCGGTGGCGCTTGGCCGGCACGGTGATGCCGACGTTGTGCAGGCCATCCTCCTTGTGCAGTCGCGCGTAGATGGCGTAGATGTCGTCGGCGCGGTCGGCGCCTTCCATCGAGATCATCGCTTCGCGGTTGATCTCGGCGGCGGCCAGCGCGATGCGGCGGGCGTTGCGGTAGCCTAGTTCCTTGTCCACCGTCAGGCCCACGTGCGACAGGTCGAACGATACCGAGCAGTTCAGGTTGCGCTGGCCGATGGCGCGGGTCAGTTCCATGAACACTTCCGTCTCGGCCATCGCGAAGCCTTCGTCGCGCACGCTCTCGCCCATGTACTCGGCCGAGGCCGCATGGCCCTGGGCGATGATGTGCTCGACCCGCCGCAGCGCGTCGCCCACGGTGCGCCCGGCCACGTAGCGCTGCGACACCTTGTGCATGTACGGCCGCAGCTGCGGGTCGTTGCAGAACTTTTCCTTGGCGCGCTCGTCGAGCGCGAGCGCGCGCAGGGTGGTGGCGGCCTGGTCGACCAGCGGCTGCCATTGGGCGGGGAAGGCGGGGTGGTGCACGGATTCTCCAGTGATAAAAAAACAGCCCGGAGGCTGTTTCGATGTGGGCCTAGTTGCGGACCAGGTTGCCGTTGTCGTTGCGGACCCGGTCGCCGCTGAGCATGCGCGGGTCGTGGTCGAAGTTGAAGCTGGCCTGCTTGCCGTCCTCGTATTGCACGTGCACGGTCCACTGCTTGGTGGACTTGGCGTTCTCTTCGATCTTCTTGCCGGCGTAGGCGCCGCCGGCCGCGCCGGCCACCGTGGCCAGTTCGCGGCCGTGGCCGCTGCCGACCTGGTTGCCCAGCAGGGCGCCGGCCACGCCGCCGGCGATCAGGCCCAGCGCGCTGCCTTCGCCCGCCTTGTCGGTGACCACGACCGAGGTCACCTTGCCGCATTCCATGCAGCTGCCCGGCTTGGCCGGGCTGGCCTTGAGCTGGGCCTTGGCCAGCGCCATCGATTTGTCGTATTCGGTCTTGGCGTCGCGCGTGCATTGCATGCGCGCGGCCGATTCGCCTTCCTCCGAGCACAGCTTCTTGTCTTCCGCGTAGCGCGTGGCGATGCGCTTCGATTCCGCGTTGAATTGCTCTTTGGGTGTTTGCGCCTGGGCGGCGGTGGCCAGGCCGGCCAGTGCCAGCGCCATCAGAATAGAACGGTTCATGCTTTGTTCTCCTTGTTAACCGTAGGAACCACCAGTGTACAACAAGTCAAACAGGCGGGAAATCGTGGCGATCAGGCTGCCGGCGCCCACCATCATGCTGGCCACCAGCACCACGGCCAGCGGCCAGTGGGTGTCCGACTGCCTGCCGGAGCCGGGGTTGAAGCGGGCGTCCCACTTTTCGTCGGACATCAGACCCAGCACCAGCGCCTCCAGGAAGCCGGCCAGGCCGGACACCATGATGGGCAGCAGCTTGTAGAAGCCGTCGGCGTCCGGCCACGCGGCGGACACGGCGGCCGCGGCCGGCAGGGCGGCCAGGTGCAGCCACAGCCAGGGGTCGCGGGCGCCGCGCAGGTACAGGCGCTGGAGGCCGAGGCCGCCGAACAGGAAGGCCAGCAGGGTGGCGAAGGTCTTGTTTTTGTGGGGAGTGTGGTGCGAAACAGTCATGTTTGTTCAGCAGTGGCCGGAAAACATGCAGTATCGGTCATAATACGGCCCCCGGCGGACCTTTTTTATGGTCGTGGCTATTGCCCCGCACGCCGGTTCGGGGGATAATCTTCGATTACCCCAACATTGCCCGATTATTTCATTAACGCTTGCTGCTTCGCGGCAAAGCGCGCTATAATTTGCGGCTTTTTCCGTCCTAGCACACTTTTTGGAAATATTATGGTCGTTATTCGTTTAGCTCGTGGAGGCGCCAAGAAGCGTCCGTTCTTCAACATCGTTGCAACCGACTCGCGCAATCGCCGCGATGGCCGTTTCATCGAGCGCATCGGTTTCTACAACCCGATGGCATCCGGTGGTGAAGTCGCTCTGCGCATCACCGCTGACCGTCTGGCTCACTGGCAGTCGGTTGGCGCGCAGCTGTCGCCTACCGTGGCTCGCCTGGTCGCTTCGAACAAAGCCGCCTAAGTCTGGTTGCTGGTTTGACCGATAAGAATGCATCCGGGGTGCAAGTCCCCGACGATCTGGCACAGGTAGGCTTTGTCTTCGGTGCCTACGGCGTCGCTGGCTGGGTGAGGATACGTCCTTTCTCGGAAGATGCGGATGCACTCCTCGCGGTGAAAACCTGGTGGATCGACAAGCCAGGCTTGCACGATGTCGATGTCAAGCAGTGCAAACTGCATGGTGGCGACGTGGTGGCGCAGCTGGTGGGAGTGACCGACCGGAACGTCGCAGAAGCGCTCAAGGGCGCCGCTGTCTCGATTCCGCGCAGTCGTTTCCCGGCCTTGTCCGACGATGAGTTTTACTGGGCCGAGTTGATCGGTCTGGATGTAGAGAATTTGCAAGGTGAGCACCTCGGTACGGTGACTGACATGATGAGCAATGGTCCGCAGTCGATCTTGCGCATACAGCCAGCCGCTCTGCCCGATGCCGACCCCGAGGTTGCGGCGCAGGAGCGCCTGATTCCATTTGTGGACGCGTTTATCATCAAGGTAGACAAGGCCGCCAAGAAGATCACTGTCGACTGGGGCCTTGATTATTAAAGAACATAAGGGCGGCCCGCCATGCAATTCGATGTCGTGACCCTGTTCCCTGAAATGTTCGCCGCACTGACGCAGTCGGGTGTCACCCGGCGCGCGTTTGAACAGAATAAATGTGGCTTGTCGTTGTGGAATCCGCGTGATTTCACCACGGACAATCACCGCACCGTGGATGACCGCCCGTATGGCGGCGGCCCCGGCATGGTGATGCTGGCCAAACCCCTGGAAGCGACGCTCAACGCGGCGAAGCAGCGCCAGACCGATGCCGGTCTGCCCGCGCCCCGCGTGGTGTTCATGTCGCCCCAGGGCAGGCAGTTGACGCATGAGCGTGTGATGCAGCTGAAGCAGGAGCCCGGTCTGGTGATCCTGTGCGGCCGTTACGAGGCGGTGGACCAGCGTTTGCTGGACCGCTGCGTCGACGAGGAAATCAGCCTGGGCGATTTCGTGCTGTCCGGCGGCGAGCTGCCGGCGATGGCCTTGATGGATGCCGTGATCCGCCAGATTCCCGGCGTGCTGAACACGGATGCGTCGGCGGTCGAGGACAGCTTCGTCAACGGCCTGCTGGATTCGCCGCACTACACGCGGCCGGAAACGTACGAGGGTGTGGGCGTGCCGCCGGTGCTGGTGGGCGGCAACCACGCCGAGATCGAGAAATGGCGCCGTCAGCGCATGCTGGAGGCGACCGCGCGCAAGCGCCCGGATTTGCTGGTCAAGGCGCGTGAGGCGGGGCTGCTCACCAAGCTTGACGAAAAGTTTTTGGCAGGTTTGTAAACCTGTTGTAGTAGCTAGCGGGCATGTCGCCCGCGTGTTTTAACCCCATCCTCTACTGGGCAACGAGCCTCGGCTCACAGCGCGCCAGCATGATGGTTTATGGAGTCATTAAAAATGAATCTGATTCAACAACTCGAGCAAGAAGAAATCGCTCGCCTGGGCAAGAGCATCCCTGACTTTGCACCTGGCGATACCGTGATCGTCAACGTTAACGTAGTCGAAGGCACCCGCAAGCGCGCCCAGGCTTACGAAGGCGTGGTCATCTCCCGTCGCAACCGTGGCCTGAACTCGAACTTCATCGTTCGTAAGATCTCGTCCGGCGAAGGCGTCGAGCGTACCTTCCAGCTGTACTCCCCGCTGATCGCTTCGATCGAAGTGAAACGCCGCGGTGACGTACGTCGCGCTAAACTGTACTACCTGCGTGATCGTTCCGGTAAATCGGCACGTATCAAGGAAAAACTGCCAAACCGTCGCCCAGTGGCGAAAGCAACCGCTGCTTAATAGCCGCGTTTGTGTTTGGATGGAAGGGGCGCCGTTGGTGCCCCTTTTTTGTATCTGGAGGGAGTATCTTGGCTAAGCCCCTGTTCAATCCGAAAGAACTTCCCGTAGACGCCATCGCCGGCGAGCCGGCCGTGTCGCCTGAGCGCCTGACGCCCGCGTGGCTGCGCGGCCGTTTCACGGCGCCGCCGTTGTGGACGCCCGAGGGCGCCGAAGAATCGCTGGGCAGCCTGTCGCAGCGGCCGACGCCGACGCCGGCCTCGGTGCTGATCCCGCTGGTGCCGCGCGCGGACGGCCTGACCATCCTGCTGACCCAGCGCACCGAGCACCTGACCGACCACGCCGGCCAGATCAGCTTTCCCGGCGGCCGCGCCGAGGACTACGACAGCGACGCGGTCGACACCGCGCTGCGCGAGTCGGAGGAGGAGATCGGGCTGGCGCGCCGCCATGTGGACGTGCTGGGCACCTTGCCGCGCTACCTGACCGGCACCGGCTATTGCGTGACGCCGGTGGTGGGCCTGGTGGCGCCGCCGTTCGAGCTGACCGCCGATCCGTCCGAGGTGGCGGAAATCTTCGAGGTGCCGCTGGCCTTCCTGATGGATGGGCTGAACCACCAGCGCCTGTCGGTGCAGTTGCCGGGCGGGCGGCGCAGCTTTTACGCGATGCCGTACGGCGACTATTACATCTGGGGCGCAACAGCGGGCATGCTGCGCAACCTGTTCCATTTCTTGCGCGCATAGAGACACTACGTTATCGTAGCGGGCATCAAGGCATCGCCGACTTAAAGGATCACTAATGACTTTTCTTTCCATTCTATGCGCGCTGCTGATCGAGCAGATGAAGCCGCTGCGCGCAGACAATCCGATCTACGCCGAAATCAAGCGCCTGGCGTTGCGGATGGAGACCTGGTTCAACGCCGGCGACTCGACCCACGGCCGCCTGGGCTGGTTCGTGATGATGGCGATCCTGATGGTGCCCACGGCCGTGATCTACTGGCTGCTGCGCCGCTACGGCTGGTTCGGCATGCCCTTCCTGTGGAACGTGCTGATCGTCTACCTGACGCTGGGCTTCCGCCACTACAGCCACTATTTCACCTCGATCCAGCTGGCCCTCAACGCCGGCGACGACGCCACCGCGCGCGCGCTGCTGGCCGAGTGGACCAAGCAGGACACGGTCGGCATGGAGACCTCCGAGATCGCCCGCATCGCGGTCGAGAAGTCGCTGATCACCACGCACCGCAATGTGTTCGGGGTGTTCTTCTGGTTCCTGATGCCGCTGGGTCCGGCCTGCGCGGTGATGTACCGCGTGGCCGAGCACCTGGCGCGCGCGTGGAACGAGCCCGAGCACATGCGCAACGAGGCCTTCGGCCAGTTCGCCGCGCGCGCCTTCTACTGGATCGACTGGATCCCGGTGCGCCTGACCGCCGTGGCCTTCGCCGTGGTGGGCAACTTCGAGGATGCGATCTACGCCTGGCGCAACTTCGCCCACCGTTGGGCGGACGAGGCGATCGGCATCATCCTGTCGGCCGGCGGCGGCGCCATGGGCGTGCGCCTGGGCACGCCGGCGGAGAACGCGGCCAAGCTGCTGCCGGCGGACGCCGCCACGGTGGACCTCGGCGACGAGGAGCCGGACATGCTGCCGGGCGAGGAGCCGAGCGTGCGCGCGCTGCAGAGCACGGTGGGCCTGGTGTGGCGCGCCTTGCTGCTGTGGATGATGTTGTTATTGCTGCTGTCCGGCGCGGTGTGGCTCGGAGCGACCCCTTAAGCGGGTACAATAGCGGCATTGCTGTGGTGCGGAAAGATGATCTTTCTGCACCAAAGTGGTTAATCGCGCTGAAAACCGGATAGAAATCAATGACTTACGTATTCAGGTCTTCTATAAGATATAATACGTAAGATTCTTACAGAATGATATCCGCCCGAGCGACCAGTCGGGATTATTCACGCATTCTTGTTACCAACAAGTATCTACTCCTAAGCAGCCGCCCATGGCAGAGTCAGCCCTCAAACCGTCAGAACAGCTGGATTCGTTCTTCATCCTTGGCCGCACCAGCAATGGCAGGCAGTTCCGTCCCAGCGACTGGGCCGAGCGCCTGTGCGGTGTGATGTCCTGCTTCAAGCCGGAAGGTTACGGCGGCGGCCGCGACTCCCATCTGCAGTTCTCGCCCTACGTGACGCCGACCGTGATCGACGGCGTCAAGTCGGTGGTGGTGAACGGCAAGCTGCGCCAGCTGGAGCCGCTGGCCTACCACTTCGTCATCTCCTTCGCCAAGGACAACGACCTGCAAATGGTCGACGCCTGCATCCTGCCCGAAAAGGCTTGATCTCCGTCATTTAAAATTCGCTTAATCCGCCACCCACGAGGGCGGGGTAGGGCGTATGCTGCCTGTTCCTCATTTTTTTTCGCGAGAGATCATGAACAACAGCCGCTTGAAACACGCCGCCGCCGCCAGCCTGATGCTGTGCGGCCTGTCCTTTGTCGCCACCGGCAGCGCGTGGGCGCAGGCCTTGCCGGCCGGCGTGGCCAAGGGACCGTCGGTCGAGGGCATCAGCGAGTACCGGCTGCCGAACGGCTTGAAGGTGCTGCTGTTCCCCGACGCCTCCAAGCCCACCGTGACGGTCAACGTCACCTACCTGGTCGGATCGCGGCACGAGAACTACGGCGAGACCGGCATGGCCCACCTGCTGGAGCACATGATGTTCAAGGGCGCGCCCAAGAACCGCAGCATCCCGCAGGAATTCGCCAACCGCGGCATGGAGTTCAACGGCACCACCTCCTACGACCGCACCAACTACTACGAGGTGTTCCAGGCCAGCCAGGACAACCTGAAGTGGGCGCTGGACATGGAGGCCGACCGCATGGTCCATTCCTTCATCGCCCGCAAGGACCTCGATTCCGAGATGACGGTGGTGCGCAACGAGTACGAGAGCGGCGAGAACGATCCCTTCTCGGTGCTGCTCAAGCGCATGCAGAGCGTGGCGTATGACTGGCACTCGTATGGCCGCTCCACCATCGGCAACCGCAGCGACATCGAGAACGTCCGCATCGAGAACCTGCAGGCCTTCTACCGCACCTACTATCAGCCGGACAACGCGGTGCTGCTGGTGGCGGGCAAATTCGATCCATCGCAGACGCTGGCCTGGATCAGCAAATCGTTCGGCGTGATCCCGAAACCCAAGCGCAGCCTGCCGCCGTTCTGGACGGTCGAGCCGACGCAGGACGGGGAGCGCAGCTTCGTGGTGCGGCGCAAGGGCGACATGCAGGTGATCGCGCTGGGCTACAAGATTCCGTCGGCCTTGCAGCAGGATAGCGACGCGCTCAGTTTCATGTCGGAGATCCTGGGCGACACGCCGACCGGCCGCCTGCACAAGGCGCTGGTGGAAAGCGGCAAGGCGGCGCAGGTGTTCAGCTTCGGCCAGACCGGCTACGCGCCGGGCCTGCAGATCATCGGCGCGGTGGTGAAGGCGGGCGAGCCGCTGGAGCCGGTGCGCGACGCGCTGATCGCGACGGTGGAGGGCTTCGCCAGCACGCCGCCGACGGCCGAGGAGATGGAACGCGCGCGGCGCAACTTCGCCAACGGCATCGAGAAGTCGCTCAACGATCCGCAGCGGGTGGGCGTGAGCCTGTCGGAGGAGATCGCGCTGGGCGACTGGCGCCTGCTGTTCGAGGGCCGCGACAAGCTGCCGAGCATCACGCCCGAGCAGGTGGCGGCTGCGGCGGGGCGCTACCTGAAGCGGGACAACCGCGTGGTGGGCAGCTTCGTGCCGGAGGATGCGCCGCAGCGCGCAGAGATTCCGGCCGCGCCTTCGGTGGCGGAGGTGATGAAGGATTTCAAGGGCAAGGACAGCGTGCTGACGTCGGAGGTGTTCGACCCGAGCCAGGCCAACATCAACGCGCGCACCGAGATCAAGACCATCGGCGGATTGAAGGTCGCGCTGCTGAACAAGAAGAATCGCGGCGAGGCGGTGTCGGTGGACCTGCAACTGCACTGGGGCGACGAGAAGAACCTGTTCAACACGGCCATCGTGTCGAACGCCGCCAACGAGATGCTGATGCGCGGCACCAGCAAGTACACACGCGAACAGTTGGCCGACGCCTTCGCCAAGCTGAAAATCTCGGGCAGCCTGTATCGCTTCGACACCACCGGTCCGAACCTGGACGCGGCGCTGCGGCTGGTGGCGCATGTGCTGAAGGAGGCCAGCTTCCCGGCGGCGGAGTTCGAGCAGTTGCGCCAGCAGTGGCTGGTGGCGATCGAGGCGTCGCGCAACGAGCCGCAGTCGCTGGCGCGCACGGAGGTGGACCTGTATTTCAACCACTATCCGAAGGGCGACGTGCGCGCGCCGATGTCGGTTGACGAGCAGCTGGCGGCGGTGAAGGCGCTCAAGCTGGAGGACGTGGTCGCGTTCCATCGCGACTACTACGGCGCCAATCACGGCGAGCTGGCGATCGTCGGCGATTTCGACAAGGCGGCGATCGGCAAGACCATCGCCGACAGCTTCGCCGGCTGGGACAGCAAGGTGGCCTATGCACCGGTCAAGTCGACCAACGAGGACAAGGCGCCGCTGTACAAGACCATCAACGCGCCGGACAAGGAGAACGGCTTCTACACCGCGCGCATGAACCTGGACCTGAACGTCGACGATCCCGATTATCCGCTGCTGGACCTGGCCAACTACATCTTCGGCGAAGGCGGTCTGAAATCGCGGCTGATGGACCGCATCCGCCAGAAGGATGGCTTGTCGTACGGCGGCGGTTCGGGCCTGCAGCCGGGCGAGATCGACCGCGCCGGCAGCTTCGGCATCGACGCCATCGCCGCGCCGCAGAACCTGCGGAAGCTGGAGGCGGCGATCCGCCAGGAGCTGGAGCGGGCGGTGAAGGACGGCTTCACGGCGGCTGAACTGGCGGGCGCGAAATCGGGCCTGTTGCAGCAGCGGGTGCAGAACCGGTCGAAGGACAATGTGCTGGCCGCAGGCTGGACGCGCAACCTGTACATGAACCGCACCTACAGCTGGAGCAAGGAGTACGAGGACAAGCTGAAGGCGGCCACGCTGGCGCAGGTCAACGCGGCCTTCCGCAAGGCGATCGATCCGGCCAGGCTGACGGTGGTGACGGCGGGCGACGAGGCCAAGGCGAAAGGCGCGGCGCCTGTCGTGAGCGCAAAATAATCTGCCGGGGGATGCCCCGGCGACGTCAGTGGATGTCGTCCAGCTGGTCGTGCGCGCGGCGGTAGCGCGGCAGGCGGCGTTCCAGCGTGTTCTGCGACTGGTGGTTGGCGTGTTCGACCAGCGTCAGCGCAGTGCTCAATGCGGCGCTCATCGCTTTGGCGGCGGCTGCCATCGCCTCCGCCGGCGTCAGGGGCGCCTTGGCTGCCAGTTCGTTCTGGCGGGCGCGCAATTGGGCGGCCTTGGTCCAGTTCTTCTCGCCGGGGAAACGTATCCAGAGCTCCAGCCAGGCGTTGCGGGCGTCGCCGCAGGTTTGTTGTACCATCTGATTCGGTGAGACCGCCTCGCCGCGGAAGATGAGGTCGTCGCCGATCACGTCGGCGCTCTGCCAGGTGTCGCCGCTGTGCACGCGCAGGCGCGTGCCGTCGGGCAGGAACAGCTGCTTCCATTGATAGCCGCGCACCGGGGCCGCGTCTTCGCGGCTCTTCGCTATCCATAGCTTGATGGCGCCGGCGATGGCTTCGGCGGGTGTCAGCGGGCTGCCGCTCTGGTGCAGGAAATCGCAGAGCTCGTCGTATGCGGCGGGAGGGACCTTGGGGGACGTTTTTTGAGACCTTGTGGTATTCATTACTGATTCTCCTGTCTGGTTTTTGCTGTCGCCTTCTATTTCTCTCTGTTGGACCAGCGCCCAAAAAAAGAGTTCGGAAATGACGAAAATAGAGCAAAGCAGAGAGCCAATTCAGTGAGGTCTGTCCAAGGGCCGTGCAGATAGGACCCCACCCTGTATTCTGTTGGAAATTTTGGAGGTGTCGTGATTCGACTGATGATAGAGGGACGTGTGCAGGGTGTCGGCTATCGCGCTTCGTTTGCGGAGCGGGCGAAGGCGCTGGGTTTGGCCGGCTGGGTGCGCAATCGGCGCGATGGGGCGGTGGAGGCGGCGGTGGAGGGCGAGGCGAAAGCCGTGGAGGCCATCATCGCCTGGGCCAGGCGCGGGCCTCCGGCCGCCATGGTGACGGATGTCGCCGTCGAGGAGACGATGGAGCGGGCCTCTCCGGATGGCGGCTTCAAGATCATGCCGACGCTGTAGGCCGGCCGCGCGGCGCTATTCGCTTGCCGCCAGCACGGCCTTCAGGATGTTTTCGGAGCGCAGTTGGCCGTAGCCTTTGCCGTAGGCGCTGGAGGTGACCACCACCACCGACCGCAGCGCGGGAACGATATAAATCTTATTGCCGCCGTTGCCGGATGCGAAGTACACAGGGATCTGGCGGCCGCCCACGGACTGGGTTTTGGCGTACCAGAAATAGCCATAGCGATCGGCGTAGCGGTCCCCCGGGCCGATGTCCACATGCGGGGCCAGCATGGCTTCGATCCAGGCGGCGCTGAGCACCCTGCGGCCTTGATATAAGCCTTGGTCCAACACCATCTGACCTATCGCGCCCAGGTCGCGCGTGCGCAGCGACAGGTTGCCTTGTCCCTTGACGTGGCCGGCCGCGTCGCGCCCCCAGCGCCAGTCTTGTATGCCGAGCGGAGCGAACAGGTTCGCGCGCGCGAATTGTTCGAGGTCCGTGCCGGTCGCATGTTCGACGGTCAGGCCGGCGAGGTAGGCGGTCATGGAGTTGTAGCGGTATTGCGTGCCCGGCGTGGTCTTCATTGGCGTGGCCAGGGTGAAGGCAACGGGATCGGCCGCTTCGTCCATCTTGTCTTCATTGCCGGACGAGGCGGGGTCGTCGTCGAACGCGTCCAATCCCGAGCGCATGGTCAGCACGTTATCGAGCGTCACGCCGGCGAAGGCCGATTGGCCGGCGGCCTTCCAGTACTGGGATACCTTGTCGGCCGGCGCGCCGATCTTGTGCTGGTCGACCGCGGCGCCCACCAGCAGCGCCGTGATGCTCTTGCCCGCCGACCGGACATCGTGCAGGGTGTCGGCGGTCTCGCCGTTGTAATAGCGCTCGGCGACGATGGCGCCGTTGCGCATCACCAGGATGCTGCGCAGGTCCGGGTGTTCGTCGTGGTCCCATGCCGCCAGGACGTTCGCGGGCAGCTGCTGCGCCGCCGCCTCGGCGGACAGGATGGCGGCCAGTACCAGCAAGGCGCCCAGGTGCTTATTCAGGTTCATCGACTGCTCCAGTGGGCGCTTGCGGGCGCGCGTTGTGCAATACGCCTTGCTTATGCGCGGGGATGTGGGCCGACGGGTCCTGTGCCGGATCGAACACGTAGTGCTGGAAGATCGCGCCCCATGCGGCGCGCAGTTCGGGCGGCTGGTGCTTCATGCTTTGCAGCGTGGCGATCAGCGCCTCGAAGGTGGTGCCGACGTCCGGCGCCGGCTGCTCGTTCTTCCACCAGTAGTTGACCATCATGTTCAGAATGCCGTTCGATTGCACGTGGTGCCACCACAGAGGGGGGATGAACAGCGCGTCGCCCGGCAGCAGGTCGGCCACCAGCGCGGCCTCCATCGCCTGCTTGAAGCGCGGGTGGCGCGCGTAATCCGGCGCGCGGAAGTCGACCATGCTGATGGGCGTGGGCGTCGGCGCGAAATCCAGCGGGCCGATATACAGGTTGCCGACCTGTTCGGGCGGGAACAGCGTGAAGCGCCGCTCGCCGCTGACCACGCAGGCCAGGTTGTACGATTCGTCGAAGTGCGCCGGCGTGGTGATGGTGTTGCCCAGCCAGAGGCGCGGCCGCACCGACGGCGGCAGCGCCGGCGCCACGTTGTGCGCCTCGAATCCCGGCAGGCATTCGTCGACCAGCGCGCTCTGGATCGCCACCGACGGCGGCGCCTCGAACTGCGAGTAGCGCGCCAGCTGCTCGATCACCTTCGATACCGGCACCTTGTTGCGCACGAAGTTGAAGCCCTCCATGTCCGGCTTGTAGAACAGCCGCCCGCGCTGGTCCGGCGGCGTCATCACCGCGTCCACCTCATGGCCGCTGTCGAACTCCATCAGGTACCGGCACAGCGCTTCCGGCGCCTGGCGCGCCTTGTGCACGGCCGGCCAGTGGCGCACGAAGCCGCGCAGGATGGCGGGCCGGTAGCCGCCGGCGATCTCGCTGTAAAAGCGCGCCGGGTCGAGGTCCAGGTATTCGGTGATCTGGTTCATGATTCGTATGATGGCATAAAAAAAACCCGCCAGGGCCGGGAGCGGCCGTGGCGGGAACAGACTACACAATGAAACGGTTACGAATTAATACTTGATGTGCAGGCCAGCGTAGTACTGCGCGCCGTTGGCGTAGAAGCGCGCCGGCTGGTCCTTGTTGTAGATGTAGTTTTTCAGGATCGGGTTGTTCAGGTTCTGGCCACTGAGCGTCAGCACGATGTTCTTGCTGATGTTGTAGTTGAACGAGGCCGACACCGTGCCCGAAGCGTCCTGGTACAGCGGCGTGCCGCGGTCCTGGGCAGCCAGGAAGGCCGAACGCCATGCGTAGCTCAGGCGGACGTTGAACTTGTCGTTTTCGTAGTACACGCCGGCGTTGGCCGTGGTCTTCGAAGCGCCCAGCATGTCGCACGGATCGCCGGAGGTCGAGGTCTGCATCGCCGGGCAGGAGCCGAAGTCCAGGTGCGAGTCGGCGAAGGTGGCGTTGGCGTCGAAGCCGTAGCCCATGCCCACCGGTACCTGCGCCGCCAGTTCCAGACCCTTGACCTTGGCGCCGACGTTGATCGGCGAGGTGATGCTGTAGGTCGCGAACACGGGCTTCTTCTGTTCCTGCGAGGCGCGGCTGTCGATGAAGGTGCCGGTGCTGACGCCGTAGCCGACGTAGTCGTGCAGGTCCATGTAGAACACGCCGGCCGACAGCAGGGCGCGCGGCGCGAAGTACCATTGCAGGCTGGCGTCCAGGTTGTTCGACTTGACCGGTTTGAGCGCCGCGTTGCCGCCGTTGCCGGTGTGGGTCTCGTCGGTCAGCAGCACCGCGCCGCCCAGCGCGCCGTAGTCGGGACGGGTCATGGTGCGCGACAGGCCGACGCGGGCCACCAGGTCGGAGCGCAGGTCGAACTTCAGGTTCAGGCTAGGCAGCGGGATGGTGCTGTTGTTGTCGATCGCCGTCTTCTGGACGAAACCGCCCCACGGATAGGCCGGCAGCGTGCCGCCGGCCGGCTGGTTCTGCAGGATCTGGTAGCCGTTCGAGGTGCCCTCGGTACGCACGACGCGCAGGCCGACGTTGCCGCTCCAGCCTTCGCCCTCCATCTCGCCCTGGACGTAGATCGCCTTGGTGTTTTCCTTCAGGTCGAACATGTCCTGGTAGTAGGTGCGCGAGACGTCGCGGTTCGAGTGCAGGTCGCCCCAGGCGTTGAGGATCGCCGGGTCCAGGATCCAGACGTTTTTAGGGAAGTCGCCGCCCAGGTCCTTGCCGAAGTTGCCCGGATAGGTGGTGCCGCTCCAGGCCGGGTTGGTGGTGTTTCCGCCGACGTCGGTGTTGGACCAGTTCGGGCCTTGCGCCACTTCGAAGTTGGCGCGGGTGTGGTGCGAGCCGCGCACGCCGAACTTGATCTCGCGGAACACGCCGCTGTCGAGCGAGAAGGCGGCGTCGATCTGGCCGTAGGTTTCCTTGTCGTCGGTGGTGGCCGGCGAGACGCCGAACACCCAGTCCAGCGGGGTACCGGTGAACTTGGAGACGTCGATGTTGGGGAACTTGACGTTGGCCGGACTGCCCAGGCCATTCAACTGGTAGCTGGCGCCGGAGTTGTTGACGTCGCCCTCGAACACGCCCTGGCTGGGCGTGACGCCCTTGCCCTTGGTCGAGCCGGCCTTGGCGGTGAACACCAGCTTGTCGGTGGCGCGCCATTTGGCGTCCAGGTCGAAGAACTCGGTCTGGGCGTAGGCGCCTTCGCGCACGATGTCGTCGACGATGCCGTAGCGCAGCGGCTTGGCGGCCGTGCCCTTGTTGGCGAACGAGGCCGACACCAGCGTGCCGTTGCGGATCACGTAGCCGGGATCGGGCGCGACGCCCGAGCCGAGCATGCCGGAGCCGTTCATGTCGGTCATGTAGTTGGTGTTGAAGTTGGACGCGTCCATCTTCGAACGGAAGTAGGTGGCCTCCAGGCTCAGGTCGCGGCTGGGCTTGAACTGCAGGTCGATCAGGCCGCCCTTGCGCTTGCGCTCCTGCTGGAACAGCGAGGAGCCGATCAGGCGCGGGAACCAGACGTTGGCCAGGTCGGGATTGGTCTTGACGGCGGCGTTGGTCGGCGCCACCTGGGTCCACTGCAGCAGCTCCTGGCCGTCGCGGCGCAGGCTGCGCTTCTCCGAGAAGCCTTGCACCATCAGGCCCAGCGTGCCGGCCTCGTTCTTCCAGTTGAACAGCGCGCTCACCTGCGGATCGGTCTTCTCCGGCAACGTGGCGTACACCGCCTGCACCGTGGCCTCCATCGAGATCGGCTGCTTGAAGTCCAGCGGATGACGGGTGCGGATGTCGATCGAGCCGCTCGAGCCGCCTTCGATCTGGTCGGCGGTCGGCGATTTGTAGACCACCACCTGGCCGACGATCTCGGACGGCAGCAGCGAGTACGAGGCCGAGCGGCCGACGGCGCCGCCCACCTGGTCCAGCACGAACCAGTCGCCCGAGGCGACGGCGTGGCCGTTGATCAGGGTCTGGGTCAGCGAAGGGGCGGTGCCGCGCATCGAGACGCGGTCGTTCTCGTCAAAGCCGCCCGAGCCCGCGCCCGAGGTCGAGATGTTCACGCCCGGCACGCGCTGCAGCGAGTCGGCGACGTTCTTGTCCGGCATCTTGCCGACGTCTTCGGCGGTGATCACGTCGACGTTGCTCGACGCGTTGCGCTTGACCGACAGCGATTGCTGCAGCGAACCGCGGATGCCGCTGACGACGACGACCTCCGGCTCCTTCTCCGCCGCGGCCTGTTGCGCCTGGGCGTTCATCGCGACGCTCAGTGTCAGGATGGCCGCAGCCGTCGCGATAGGCGTCAGCTTGGACATTTTGGTGTTATTTGAATTGTGATACATGTACCCTCCCGTTGATGAAGGCTCCGCCGAGCCAACTGATTGTTGATGTGTAATTCTTTTTTACTTCTTACCAAACCACCTACAAAACCAATCCAACGCCAATATACCCGTCTTTTAATACCAGATCACTACCACTTTAAAATTCTTTTTTGTTATGTTGTATGCGGCATACACAACGTGGCCTGGAAGGCAATCGAATACCGGCCATGTGGTGGTATGGCGGCCGCTTGTGTCAGGCTGCAACAGCCTGAAAGCCAGCATCCATGCGGGTTTGCGGCGGATGGTGCAAAATATTCGCGGTGCGCGCCGCGTGCGGTGGCGGCACGCTGGTCTTTTTTTGGTATTATCGATTGACAACGACAAAACAGGATGGCCACTTCGTCATGAGCAGCGATTCCACCACCGCACTGGTACACATCCGGGCGCACCTCAGTGAGACCAGTAACCTGCCGCTGTACCAGCGCCTGCAGCGGGCGCTGCGCTCGGCCATCGAGCAGCACCTGCTCAAGCCGGAGGACGCGCTGCCGGCCGAGCGTCAGCTGGCGGCCGACCTGGCGATCTCGCGCATCACGGTGCGCAAGGCCATCGACGGGCTGGTGGGCGAGGGCGTGCTGGTGCGCCGGCCCGGCTCGGGCAACTTCATCAACACCCGCATCGAGAAGAACTTCGCCAAGCTGACCTCGTTCTCCGAGGACATGCGGGCGCGCGGGCGCACGCCGCGCAGCGTGTGGCTCAAGCGCTCCGAGGGCACGGTCACGCCGGACGAGGCGATGCGGCTGCGGCTCAGCCCCGGCGCGGCGGTGTACCGCTTCCACCGCATGCGCTACGCCGACGACGTGCCGATGTGCCTGGAGTACGCGACCATCGTGGCGTCCTGCCTGCCGTCGCTGGAGGCGGTCGACGTGTCGATGTACGACGCGCTGGAGAAGGCCGGCAACCGCCCGGTGCGCGCGCTGCAGCGGCTGTCCGCGTTGCTGCTCAACGCCGAGCAGGCCGCGCTGCTGCAGGCGAAGGAGGGCGACGCCGGCCTGGCGGTCGAGCGCCTGGGCTTTCTGCGCGACGGTCGCGCGGTGGAGTTCTGCCGCTCCTACTTCCGCGGCGACATGTACGACTTCGTGGCGGAACTGAACGCCGGCTAACCTTGCAAGGAACTATGAACTCCCATCGCCTCAAACGCTGGACCCTGGCGGCCGCGCTGGCCGCCGCGCTGCCGGCCATCGCCACCGCCGCCGGCGCGCCGGAAATCGTCGGCTACTACCCCGGCTGGAAGTCGGACGCCTTTCCCGTCACCGCCGCCAACGTCGACGCCGGCCGGCTGACGATGGCCTTGTACGCCTTCCTCGACGTCTGCTGGAACGGCAAGCATGGCAATCCCGAACCCTCGGTCAACTACGTGGCGCCATGCCAGGACGCGGCCGGCGACGCGCAGTCGGCCAACGGCGCGCTGGTGTTCCGCGACGCCGCCAAGGACGGCGCCAACCTGCGCGCACTGGTGGCGATGAAGCGGCGGCATCCGCAATTCAAGGTGGTGGTGTCGGTGGGCGGGTGGGACTGGTCGAACCAGTTCTCCAACGTGGCCGACAGCGCCGGGGCGCGCGCCAACTTCGTCGCCTCGTCGGTGAAGCTGATGCGGCGCTTCGGCCTGGACGGCGTCGACATCGACTGGGAATACCCGACCGAGGCCGGCGTGCCTTGCGTGGCGGGCGCCGTGTGCGCGCGGCCGGCCGACAAGCGCAACTTCATCACGCTGGCGCGCGAACTGCGCGCGGCCTTCGACGCGGCGGGGCGGCAGGACCGCAGACACTACAGCATCACCATCGCCGCCGGCGGCAACGCCAACTACGTCAACGACGGCGCGGCGGGCGGCGGCTGGATCGCGGAGCTGGCGCAAAGCCTGGACTGGATCAACATCATGGCCTACGACTTCCACATGCCGTGGGAGAAGCGCAGCGGCCACCATGCCGCGCTGTTCGCCGACCCCGCCGACCCGGCGACGGCCGACGGCTTGTACGCGGCGGCGTCGGTGCGGCGCTACCTGCGGGCGGGCGTGGCGGCGGACAAGCTGGTGATGGGCGTGCCGTTCTACGGCTACGGATGGAAGGGCTGCGCGCCCGGCGCAGGCGGCGACGGCCAGTACCAGGACTGCGACGGCGGCGCCGCCGGCGGCGTGGACGGCGGCAACGCGTACGGCTACGGCCTGCTGCTCAAGCTGGGATACCTGACGCCGGGCCACGAGGGCGGGCAGGGCTTCAGGCGCCACTGGAACGGCGCGGCCAAGGCGCCGTACCTGTACCGCGCGGCGGACGGCGTCTGGATCACGTACGAGGACCCGGCCTCGCTCAAGGAGAAGGCCCGCCACGTCAAGGCGCTGGGCCTGCGCGGCGCGATGTTCTGGGAGCTGAGCGCCGACGGCGGCCAGCGGATGCTGCGCGCCCTGTCGGCGGCGATGCGCAAATAAAAAAACCGGCGCGAGGCCGGTTTTTGCTGGATTACTTGGCTTCCGGCTGTGGCGCCGGCGGGTTCTGGAACATGATCCAGTAGCGCGCCAGGTCGCCGCGGCCGTCGTTGCCGGTGATGGTCTCGAGCAGCTTGACCGATTCGTCCTTCTTGCCGGCGATGGCCAGCGCGTAGGCCAGGCGCAGCTTGGCGTCCTCGGGATTCTTGGCCACGCCCTTGGCGACGCCTTGCTTCATCAACTCGATGCCCTTGTCCTTCTGGCCCAGGGTCACGTAGTTGTAGCCCAGGTTGACCAGGCCGACGCCGTCCTTGGACTTCTGCGCGGACTCGATGCCCTTGTCGATGTTCTTGGCGTCGTCGGCGGCGCCCTTGTTGGCGCTGTCGCGGATCTTCTGCAGCGCGGCCTTGTTCTTGTCGGCCGGGATGGCGCCCGGGTAGCCCTTGTCCATGGCGATCTTGGCCTCGGTGAAGAAGCCGCCCAGCACCGCCAGCTCGGCGATTTCGGCGTAGTCTTCGGGTTCCATCTTGGACGGCGCGGCCAGCGCCTTCAGGCGGGCGATGTCCAGGTCCAGGCGCGGCGCGTAGCTCTTCTTGCCGCGGGTGCGGTTGAGCAGGTCGAACCAGTATTCCTCGGTCGCATAGTAGCGGGTCAGCTCCTCGACCGCCTGCAGATACAGCTCGGTGTCCTTGGTCTTGATGCCGACGTTGCCCAGCAGGTTCAGCTCATCCTTGGGTGGGGCGACGCCGGTTTTCTTGGCCGCCTCGATGTCCTTCAGCGCCTCGGCTTTGGCGGTGGCGAAGTCGTTCTTGAAGAAGTAGGAGCGCACGATGAACTGGCGCTGCTTGAGCGTGTCGCCCGACTCGGTGCCGTAGCGGGTGAACCAGGCGATGGCCTGATCGTAGTCCTTGATGTTGCTGTAGTAGATGCCGCCGACGGCGTCGATGAAGCGCAGCTTGTCCTCCGGCTTGAGGCGGCCGGAGTCGATCATCTCGCCCAGCGCCTTGACGGTGGCCGGATAGTCGCCGGTGGCCTGGCCCAGCTGCACGCGCATCTGGTTCAGCACGAAGGCCTCGTACGGCGTCACGTTCGGCATGGCGGCAGAGGTGTCGATGCGGTTCTTGAATTCGGTGTAGTTCTTGGCCGCCAGCAGTTCCTTGGTCTGGGCCGGATCGATCAGCTTGTAGATCTCGGGACGCACGGCATCCTTCGGCGGCTCGGCCGGTTTGGCGGCTTCGGCGGCGTGGACGGGCGACATGCCCAACACGGCCGGTACGGCGTTCAGGCCGATGGCGGCCAGGATCAGGCTAATACGAGCGAGACGAATGTGGGACATGAATTATCCTTCTATCAGACAAATTAGAGGGCCGGCGGGTAAGCCATGCCATCGCGACAGTGTAAACCCGCGTATTGTTACATAAAACGGGGCGAAACCACGAATTCAAGCGTGTAGCGGGGCGCGCGCCAGCGCCCGGCCTTCGGCGTCGAACAGCAGGCAGCGCGCCGGCGGCAGATGCACGCGCGCGCGGCCGCCGGCGTGCAGCGGCGGCGCCTCCGCCCCCTGTTTGACGGCGATCATTTCGCCCACGCCGGCCAGCGTGGCGTAGACGATGGACTGGTCGCCCAGGTATTCGACGTGGCCGACGCCGACGTCGATCACGTTGGCCTGCTGGTCGCCGGCGATGGACAGATGCTCGGCGCGCACGCCCAGCGTGACGCGGTCGCCCGGCGCGGCGCGGCCGGCATGCGCCGGGCCGGCGTCGACGTCGACGATGGCGCCGCCGGGCAGCAGCACGCTGGCGTGGTCCGCCGACGCGGCGATGATTTCACCGGCGATGAAGTTCATCCTCGGCGTGCCGAGAAAGCCCGCCACGAACAGGTTGGCCGGATGGTTGTACAGTTCATGCGGCGTGCCGACCTGCTCGATGCGGCCGGCGTTGAACACGGCGATGCGCTGGCCCAGGGTCATCGCCTCGACCTGGTCGTGGGTGACGTAGATCATGGTGGTCTTCAGTTCCTGGTGCAGGCGGCTGATCTCCACCCGCATCTGCACGCGCAGGCTGGCGTCCAGGTTGGAGAGCGGCTCGTCGAACAGGAACACCTCCGGCGTGCGTACGATGGCGCGGCCGATGGCGACGCGCTGGCGCTGGCCGCCTGACAGCTCCTTCGGCCGGCGCTTGAGCAGCGGCGCGATCTGCAGGATGGCCGCCGCGCGCTCCACCGCCGCCGCCACCTCGGCCGGCTTGCGCCCGGCCAGCTTGAGCGCGAAGGCCATGTTCTCGTACACCGTCATGTGCGGATACAGCGCGTAGGACTGGAACACCATGGCCAGCTTGCGCTGCGCCGGCGCGACGTCGTTGGCCAGCGCGCCGCCGATGTGCAGCGTGCCGCCGCCGATGTCCTCCAGGCCCGCTATCATGCGCAGCAGCGTGGACTTGCCGCAGCCGGACGGGCCGACGAAGACCATGAATTCGCCGTCGGCGATATCGAGGTCGACGCCGTGGATGACCGGCGTCTTGTCGTAGCTCTTGACGATCTGTTTGAGGCTGACGCTGGCCATCCGCTCAACCCGCGCGCACGGCTTGCGGCGCCGGCGCTTCCTCGGGCTGCGGGCGCGCGGTCATCGGAATGAGCTGCGACAGCACCGCCACCGGGATCGCGCACAGCATCACCCACACGAAGAAGTGCTGGTAGCCGAGCGACAGCTGGATGTCGCCGCTGAACAGTTTAAACAGCACAAAGCCCAGCTGCATGATGCCGGTCGAGAAGGCGTAGTGCGCGGTCTGGTATTTACCCGGCGCGACCACCTGCATCATGTACAAAATCAGGCCGACGAAGCCGAAGCCGTAGCCGAACATCTCCACGCTGAGCGCCACGCCGATCACCGACAGCTCGGTGGGCTGGAACACGGACAGCAGGTAGAACGCGACGTTGGGCAGGTTGACCGCGAGGATCAGCCACAGGATGGCGCGCTTGAGGCTGAGCCACGAGGTGAAGTAGCCGCCGGCGATGCTGCCCACCACGAAGGCCACGGTGCCGACGGTGCCGTACACCGCGCCCACTTCGGCGGTGGTCAGCCCCAGGCCGCCGAGGTGGCGCGCCTCGCGCAGGAACAAGGGACCGATCGACTGCACCTGCGCCTCGCCGGCGCGGAACAGGATGATGAACACGATCGACACCCAGATGCCGGGCTTTTTGAAGAATTCGACGATCACCTCCCACAGCGTGCGGGCGATGGCGCCGGCGTTGGTGTCGGCGGTGACGGCGTTGCGCGCCGTCGGCAGCGCCCAGCTGTTGTACAGGCCCAGCGCCACCATGATGGCGGCCAGGATGCAGAAGCTGATGGTCCATGCCGGCACCACGCCCAGCGTCTTCTCGAAGTGGCCGGCCAAGAGCAGCAGGCCGCCGGTGGTGAAGAACTTGCCGGCGTTGAAGAAGGTGCCGGTCCAGCCGGCGTACTTGGCCTGGCCTTTTTCATCGAGGCTGGCGATGTACAAGCCGTCGCACGAGATGTCGTGCGTGGCCGACGAGATGCCCACCAGCGCGAGCATCGCCATGCAGGTCGCGAACCAGAACGGCGCGTGCAGCGCCAGCGCCACGCCGCCCAGGCACAAGCCGCCGAAGATCTGGAAGCCGACCACCACCAGCTTCTTGCTGCTGGCCAGTTCCAGGAAGGGGCTCCACAGCGGCTTGAACACCCAGGCGAAGCCGATCAAGCCGGTCCAGTGATTGAGCTCGTCGTTGGGCACGCCCATGCTCTTCAACATCTGGTTGGCGACGATCGCCACCGCGAAGAACGGCAGGCCCTGCGCCAGGTACAGGCTGGGTACCCAGAACCTCGGGTCGCGTATTTTTTTGTTGTCCATCATTTTGCCTCCTCCCCGATTGAATTGTTATGCGAAGCCGGGAACCGGCGCGCAGCCGGTGGCTTCCAGCTCGCCGCACAGCCAGCTGTTGACCGCGTCCAGCGCCGGCTGGGCGAAGCCGTAGGTCATCAGCGACGGCGACTGGATGTCCAGCGCCTGGTACGGATTCCACAGCGCCAGGTGCAGGTCCGGCTTCCACGTCGCGCGCGCGTGCTCGCCGTAGCGCAGGCGCGAGGTCGAGGCCAGGATGGTGAAGCGGCCGTCCTGCGGCAGCGCGTTCCAGTCGAAGGTGTCGGCGTCGGCGAAGGTGGTCAGTTCGACGTCGTACAGGCGGCGCAGCGAGGCCGCCACGCCCTCGGCCGGCACGCCGGCCTCGGACACGCCGTCGCTGACCACGTCCTGGCGCACCACCAAGCGCACCTTGGCGCCCGGCGCCGGACGCACCGGCGCGCGGTGGGCGGTCAGGCTGCGGCGCCAGCCCTCGGCCATCAGTTCGCGGTCTGCCGCGTCCTCCTTGTAGGAGCGCGGCTTGCACGGATAGGCCAGCGCCAGCGCGGACAGGCGCGCCAGCCGCTGCTCGATCTCCGCCATCGGCACCTCGCCCGAGGCGATGGCGGCGGCGATGGCGTCCAGCGTTTCATTCTGCGTTTCGGTGGTGCCGAGCGCCATCACCATGTCGGCGCCGGCGGCCAGCGCTCGCACGGCGGCTTTGCCCACGCCGTAGCGGCCGGCGATGGCGTGCATGTCCATGCCGTCGGTGATGACGATGCCCTTGTACTGCCACTCGTCGCGCAGAAGGCCGGTGAGGATGCGGCGCGACATGGTGGCCGGATAGTCAGGGTCCAGCGTCGGATAGACGATGTGCGCGGTCATCATCGCCGGCGCCGCGCCGGAGGCGATGCGGAACGGCGCCAGCTCCATGCGGTCCAGTTCCTCGACCGGCTTGTTCACGGTCGGCAGGTCGCGGTGCGAATCGACGTTGGTGTCGCCGTGGCCGGGGAAGTGCTTGACGCAGCAGGCCACGCCTTCCGCGTGGCTGCCGGCCATCCACGCCATCGCCAGCTCGGCGGCGCGCAGCGGCTCGGCGCCGAAGGAGCGCTCGGCGATCACCGGGTTGTGCGGGTTGTTGTTCAGGTCCAGCACCGGCGCGAAGTTCCAGTTGATGCCCAGCGCCTTGACCGCGCGCGCCACGGCGGCGCCGGTGCGGCGGGCCAGGTCGGTGTCGTCGGCGGCGCCCAGGCCCATGGCGGCCGGCGGCGCCGGCACCCAGGTCGAGCGCACCACGGCGCCGCCTTCCTGGTCGATGGCGATCAGCGATTCGGGGCCCATCACGGCGCGCAGGTCGGCGGTCAGCTTGGCCAGCTGTTCGGAGTCGGTCATGTTCCCGCGGAACAGGCAGACGGCGCGGATGCCGTTGGCCCGGATGAAGTCCGCGGTGGCGGCATCGAGCACGGTGCCGGGGAAGCGGATCATGATCAGTTGTCCGGCGAGTTTTCTGAGGTCGTTTTGGGTTGGGGTCATTTCACAGCTCCGTCCATGCCACGCATGAAGAATCGTTGGGTAAATAGGAAGGCTGCCAGCGTGGGCAGGATGGTCAAGATGGTGCCGGCGGCGATCACGCGCGTGCTGCTGCCGAAGGTGCCGCGCAAATACAGCACGCCCACCGACAGCGGGAATTCGTCCGGCTTGCTCATCACGATGGATGGCCAGATGTATTCGTTCCAGGCCTCGACCGCCGTCAGGATGCCGACCGTGGCCAGCCACGGCGCGATCAGCGGCAGCATGATCCTGCTGAAGATGGTCCACTCGGAGGCGCCGTCGACGCGGGCGGCGTCGATCAGGTCCTGCGGCACTTCCTCGAAGGCCTGCTTGAGCAGCAGGATGGCGACCGCCGTCACCACGTTGGGCAGGATCACGCCGGTGTAGGTGTCGACCAGGCTCAGTTTCGTCACGGTGATGAAGTTGACCAGGAAGTTCACTTCCGACGGCAGCACCAGCGTGGCGAGGATCAGGCCGAACACCAGCTTGCGGCCCTTGAAGCGCATGCGCGCCAGCGGGTAGGCGGCGGCGGAGCATAGCGCCAGCTTCCAGAACACGGTGCAGGCGGCGATGAGGACCGAGTTGCGGAAGAAGGACCAGATCGGAATCGCCTTGAACACTTCGACGAAGTTCTCGAACGACGGCTGCTTCGGCCAGAAGGTCGGCGGGAAGGCGAAGATGTTGCCCTCGGTGGAGATGGCCGTCACCAGCGTCCACCAGAACGGGAACACGCAGACCACCGCGATGGCGCAGAGCAGCAGGTAGTGGGCGGCGGTCTTCATCGGTGCTTGGGTTTTATGTAGCGCAGGCAGAGCAGGGCGATGCCGATGCAGAAGAGGGACATGACGAAGCTGGCGGCCAGCGCGCGCGGCAGCTTGAGGTGCTTGAGGCCCTGGTCGTAGGCGTAGTACAAGCCGGTGAAGGTGGAGTTCATCGGGCCGCCCTGGGTCAGCACGTCCACTTCCTGGTAGGCCTTGAGCGCGGCCAGCACGGACAGGATGGAGCAGACCATGATGGTGGGGCGCAGCATCGGCACGGTGATCCGCCAGAAACGCTGCCAGCGGTTGGCGCCATCGAGGATGGCCGCCTCCTGCATGTCGGCGGGGACGGCCTGCAGCGCGGCCAGGTACATCACCATGTACCAGCCAAGGCCGCGCCACAGTGTGACGAACATGATGGCGAACAGCGCCAGGCTGTCGTTGGAGAGCCAGCCGACCGGCGCGCCGACCAGCCGCATCGTCATCAGCACGTAATTGAGCGCGCCCTGTTCGTGGAACATGAAGCCCCACATGATGCCGACCACCGAGACCGTGGTCACCACCGGCACGTAGAAGGCGGCGCGGAAGTAGCGGATGCCGGGCAGCTGGTTGTTGACCAGCACCGCCAGGCCCAGCGCGCCGATCTGCACGAAGGGCACCATCAGCAGGAAGACCAGCGAGTTTTTCAGGCCGGTGACGAACATCTCGTTGTCGAAGATGTAGCGGAAGTTGTCCAGGCCGACCCAGTGCGTTTCGCGTATCAGGCTGTAGTCGGTGAAGGCCAGGAAGGAGCCGAAGGCCACCGGCCAGAAGGAGAACACGGCCAGCAGCGCCAGTGCGGGGGCGAGGAACAGCCAGGCGGTGAGGTTCGCGCGGCGCGCGGACGCGGGCTTGGCGGCGGGCGTCGTGGCGAGCGCGTTGGCCTGGGCCGGGGCGGGGTGGGCGTCGCGCATGTCAGTGGCTCCGCTGCGCGGCGAGTCTCTTGTTCCAGATCGCCACCGCCTGGTCCAGCGCCTGCTTCACGTCCTGCTTGCCGGTGACGCCGGCTTCGACGGCCTTCACCAGGTAGCGGCGCAGTTCATCGTAGTCGGTGATGCCGGCCACGTACAGCGTGTGCGAGTGCGGCATCGACACGGCGCCCGCGGATACGGCCTTTTCGGCGGCGCCGGCGCCCGGCGGCACGGTGGTGAAGAACGGATCGTTGGCCGCCTGCGCCATCGCCGGATACACGCTGGCCTGCTTGGCGAAGGCCAGCTGGTTGGCGTCGTTGGTGAGATAACGGGCGAACTTGCCGACCGCCGGCAGCAGCTTGGCGTCGACGTTCTTCGGCACGGCGAAGTGGATCAGCCAGCCGCCGTCGGCGATGCCGGTGGGGCCGAGCGGCGCGGGGGCGACGTCGGTGATGGCGTAGATGTCTTTGGCGTCGGTCTCGATGCGCTTGACGGCCGTCGGTGGCGCCAGCAGCATGCCGAGGCGGCCGCCCTTGTAGGCGTCGATCGCGGCGGGGAAGTTATCCTCGGCGAACAGCGCGTCCTTCAGCAGGCCGCCGGCCTTGTAGGTCTCGGCCAGTTTGGCGATCAGCGCGATGTGGGCAGGGGAGTTGAACACCGCCTTGCCGTCGCGGATCACGGCCAGGCCTTGCTGCATCATCAGGCCGTCGATCTTGGACAGCGCGGGACACAGGCCGGCCTTGCCGGTGCGGGCGGCGATCTGGCGCGCGAACAGCAGCTGCTCGTCGAGATCGCGCGGCGCGTGCGTGATGCCGGCGGCTTTGAAAATCTGCGTGTTGTAGGCGATGACGGCGACGTTGCTGTACATCGGGAAGCCGTAGGTCTTGCCGCCGAAGCGCAGGTCTTCCAGCGTGCTGGGAAGGTAGCGCGGGCGGGCGTCGCCGAGCAGCGCGTCGACCGGCGCGAGCAGGCCGTCGCGGGCGAATTCGTCGGCCCAGGGCACGTTCAGGTTGACCAATGCGGGCGGGGTGCCGGCGACGATGCGCGTCACCAGCTTGGTCTGGATCACGTCCCACGGGAAGTCGACCCACTCCACTTTCACGCCCGGATTGCCGGCTTCGTAGTTTTTCACCAGCGTCTCAAAGTAGGGAGTGAACTTGGGCTTCATGCTGAAGGTCCAGAATTCGATTTTCTCGGGCGCCGCCGCGAGGGTGGCGCCACCCAGCAAGGCCTGCACCATCAATGCCGTCAGCAATATGCGATTCTTCATTGATGGTGCCGCTGCTTAGTTGGTCTTGGTGACTTTGCTCAGATGGCGCGGCGCGTCCGGGTCCATGCCGCGCGCGGCCGACAGCTGGGCCGCCATCACGTAGAAGGCCTGGATCGCCACGATCGGGTCCAGGTCCGGCGTGGCGGCGACCGGCAAGGTCAGGTCGCGCTCGGCCACGTCGGCCGGCGCGGCCAGCAGCACGCGCGCGCCACGGCCGCGCATCTCGGACGCCAGCTGCAGCAGGCTCGCCTGCGTCGGGCCACGGGTGGCGAAGATCACCAGCGGGTAGCCTTCCTCGATCAGCGCCATCGGGCCGTGCTTGATCTCCGCGCCGCTGAAGGCTTCCGCCTGCAGCGCCGAGGTCTCCTTGAACTTCAGCGACGCCTCCAGCGCCACCGGGAAGCTGATGCCGCGTCCCACCACCATGATGTTGCGGGCCGGCGCCAGCACTTCGATGGCCGAGGTCCAGTCCTCCTTGGTGGCCGCGCGCAGCGAATCGGGCAGGGCCTCCAGGCCGGCCAGCAGCTCCGGATCGTTCTGCCACGCGGCCACCAGGCGCGCGCCGGCCACCATGCTGGTGATGAAGCTCTTGGTGGCGGCCACGCTCTGCTCTTTGCCGGCGCGCAGCGGGATCGCCCATTCGGCGGCATGCGCCAGCGGCGAGTCGATGTCGTTGACCAGCGCGATGGTGGTGGCGCCGCCGTCGCGGAAGTACTTGATCGGCTCGACCACGTCAGGGCTCTGGCCCGACTGCGAGATCGAGATCGCCAAGGTGTCGCGGGTGATCAGCGGCGACTTGTTCAGGGTGACCAGCGACATCGGCAGCGACGCCACCACGCGGCCCAGGCGCGCCATGATCAGGTAGGCCGCGTAGGCGCAGGCGTGGTCCGAGCTGCCGCGCGCGATGGTCAGCGCGGTCGAGAAGGACGTGCTCCTCAATTTGCGGCCCAGCTCCGCGTAACGGTCTCCATCGCTGGCCAGCTGCAGGGCTACGCAATCAGCGGCGGACAGGGCTTCTTTCAACATCATTGAGGTCACAACAATTCTCCTTCGATATAGACGGCTTTGAGATTCAGGTCACGGTCGAGCACCACGAAGTCGGCGTAGGCGCCGGGGGCCAGGCGGCCCCGCTCTTGCAGGCCGAGATAATCGGCCGCATACGTTGAGACCCGTGCCGAGGCGTCCGCCAGATCGAGGCCGAGTCCGACCAGGTTGCGCAGCGCCTGGTCCATGGTGAGGGTGCTGCCGGCCAGCGTGCCGTCGGGCAGGCGCACGCCGCCCATGCACTTCATGACGGTGTGGCGGCCCAGCATGTACTCGCCGTCCGGCATGCCGGTGGCGGCGGTCGAATCGGTCACGCAGTACAGCTGCGGGATGCAGCGCAGCGCGGTGCGGATGGCGCCGGGGTGCACGTGCAGCAGGTCGGGAATGAATTCGGCGTACTGCGCATGGGCCAGCGCGGCGCCGACCATGCCGGGCTCGCGGTGGTGCAGGCCGGTCATGGCGTTGAACAGGTGGGTGAAGCCGTGCGCGCCGTGCGCCAGCGCGGCCACGCCGTCCTCGTAGCTGCCGAGGGTGTGGCCGATCTGCACGCGCATGCCGGCGTCGGACAGCTCGCGCACCAGTTCCAGGTGGCCGCCGATTTCCGGCGCCACGGTGATCAGTTTGATCGGCGCGATCGCCTCCAGGCGCTCGACGTCGGCCAGCTTGGCGGTGCGCGCGAACGGCGGCTGCGCCCCCAGCTTGCCGGAGTTGATGAACGGTCCTTCCAGATGCACGCCCAGCACGCGCGCCTCGCCCTTGCCGCGCTGGGCGGCGGCCTTGCCGATGCCCAGCAGCGCGAGGTCGATGTCCTCCGGCGGCGCGGTCATCGTGGTGGCCAGCATGCTGGTGGTGCCGTGCTTCGCGTGGATGGCGGCGATGGTGCGGACAGCGTCGCCGCCCTCCATCACGTCCTTGCCGCCGCCGCCGTGCACGTGCAGGTCGATAAAGCCAGGCAGGATATAGGCTTCTTCGTTTTTCGACGGGTCGGTGCTGCTGCCGTGGATGGCGGCGATGCGGTCGCTGAAGGTGATCTCGCCGCGGACCCAGCCCGCCGACGTCAGGATATTGCCTTGGATTGCACTGCTCATCTGCGCGACTCCGCTACGAATTCATAATAATCACTGCGGCAATACGAGTGGGTCAGTTCCACCGCCGCGCCGTTGTCGAGATAACTGACGCGGGTGATGTGCAGCATGGCGGCACCCGCGGGGATATTGGCCAGGCGCGCCTGCTCGGCGCTGGCGTTGACGGCGCGGATGTGCTGCAGCGCGCGCATCGGGATGGTGCCGTTGGCTTCCAAATAGCCGTACAGCGAATCGGTCACGCTGTGCGGATTGGGCATGTACTGGGCCGGGATGGTGGTGGTCTCGATCGCCATCACCACGTCGTCGGCGGTGCGCAGGCGCTTCAGGCGCGCCACCGGCATGTTGGGCGACAGGCCGAGCGAGAGCAGCTCCACCGGCGAGGCGATGCCGATGTCGCGCTGCAGCCAGCGCGAGCCGGCCGTGAAGCCGCGCTCGCGCAGCTCTTCGGAAAAGCTGGTCAGGCGCGACAAGGGCTGCTCCAGCTTGGGCGTGATGTAGGTGCCGGAGCCGCGCTTGCGGGTCAGCATGCCGCGCTCGCACAGCATGTCGATCGCCTTGCGGGCGGTCACGCGCGAGATGTGCAGCATGTCCGACAGCACGCGCTCGGACGGCAGGGCCTCGTTGGCGCGCCAGTCGCCGGCGGCGATCCCGTCGGACAGCTTGTTGGCAAGCTGCATGTACAGCGGGGTGTCGCTGTCGGCATCGGGCTGGAAATCGCTCAACTGGGCTAGCACGGGCTTACTCCTTCAGGCGTTGTTGGATCAGCCGCAGCGCGCCTGCCGCGGAATCGCCCTGCGGCGTGACGATCCGCTTCAACATCGAGACCGGCAGGTAGGGGCGCAACGGCGCCGCCAGCCCGCCGCACAGCGCGATCGGCAGCTGGCCGCCGGCGTCGAGCGCGTTGCCCATCAATTCCACCTGGTGTCCGGCCTCCTGCAGGATGGCGCGCGCGGTGTCGTTCGACTCGCCGTGCTGCAGCACGATGCGCGCCAGCTGCGCGTATTGCGTCTGCGTGGCCTTGGCCAGCCAGTTCTGCAGCGCGTCGCGGCCGCCGCCGCAGGCCTGCGCCAGGTCGGCGCTGAAGGCGTTGGCCGGCACGCGACCGTCGAGCACCTGCTGCACGTGGTTGACGGCGCGCAGGCCGATCCAGGCGCCGCCGGCCTCGTCGCCGGCCGGGAAGCCCCAGCCGCCGACCTCGACGTGGACGCCGTCCATGCGCTTGATCTCGCCGACGCTGCCGGTGCCCAGCGCGATGATGGCGCCGGGCTGGCCGCGATGGGCGCCGAGCACGGTGGTGTGGCCGTCGGTCTCCAGCGCCACGCGGGCGTAGCCGGGATTGGCCGCGACGAACTCGGCGGCCCAGGCGCGGTTGTGCACGCCGGCCAGGCCGAGGCCGATGGCGATGGTGTCCTTGGCCGGGAATTCAATGTCGGCGGCGCGGAAAGCCATGCCGGCCGCGTCCTCGACCGAGGCCCAGGCGTTGGCGATGCCGTGTATCAGGCCGGACGGGCCGCTGACGCCTTCGGCCAGTTCCATGCCGTCGATGCGCGCCAGGCGCACCCTGGTGCCGGTGCCGCCGCCGTCAACGCCGATTAAAAAGTCGATCATGATTATCCGAGAATGCTGTGCCGGGATGCCCCGTGTTGAGGGCACTATATGGGCAGGCAAACCAGCTTGTCAACAGGTATTTAACTGGTATTAAAAAATATTGAAGTGGACTTGCGTTGTCGACTTGGAATGTATTTGTAAGTACTTGTTTTAATTGGTAATTGCTGGTTTTTGCGGCAACTGGTCCGGTGTCGCATTTGCATGCCACTTTGGTCTGGTTTTGGTAGGGAAGGGGGCCGAGGGAGTACACTATGGCTTTAGTGCACTTTTGAAGGCAAGATGATGAACGATTACTGGGACGACTGGCAGAAGGAAGCGTTGGCTGCCGGCGTGAAGGCGCCGCTGGCCAAGCTGGGGATGGAAGTGATGAAGGCCAACCGCAAGAATCGCTGGCCCAAGCACTTCATCGGGCGGATGGAGGATGGTCCGATGATGCTGGCGATGTGCCTGGAGGAGCCGGACGAGACGGAGCTGCTGTTCATCGAAAACCTGCATCCGTACGACGCCAAGCTGATCGCCGCCACCAAGAAGCGCCTCTGCTTCGATTAAACAACTTTGGGGTCAAGTCTGACATTCGGACACGAGCTCTGCTGTAAGTACGTGCTTACAGCAGAGCTCGTGTCCGAATGTCAGACTTGACCCCAATTTTATTTGGTGTTTTTGCGGTCGTAGGTGGTGGTTTTATCGGCGACGTTGACGGTGGCGCTGCCGGGGCCGCTGACGTGGACGTCGGCCTGGCCGGTCCACAGCTGGCGCCCGTGCAGGCTGCCCGAGCCGCTCAGTTGCGCGACCAAGGTGTCGGTCTTGCCTTCGAGTTTGACCTCGCCCGGACCGTGCATGTTGAGCTTGACGTTCTTGCAGGCGGTGGTGGCGCTCAGGTCGCCTGAGCCGCTGAGCTCGGCGTCGAGCGCGTCGCTGACCTTGTTCAGGATGATGTTGCCCGGCCCGCGGCTGCGCGTGACCGCGCGCGCCACCTGCAGCGCCTGCCCCTCCAGATCCCCCGAGCCGCTCACTTCCGCGCTGAGCACGCCCACGCTGCCCGACAGGTTCATATTGCCCGGCCCGCTGAGCAGGGCGCGCGCGGTCGGCGCCATCAGGCCGCGCACGGTCAGGTCGCCCGAGCCGTGCACCTCGGCGTCGAATTTCTTGATGGCGCCGGACAGGCAGGCTTCGCCGGGACCGTGCAGGATGGCGCTGGCCGCCTCGATGTTGAGCGCGCAGGCCTCGAGGTCGCCCGAACCGGCGATCTCGACGCGGATCTCCTTGGCCGCGCCGTGCAGCGACACCGAACCCGGCCCGTGCATCGAGGTGTTGATCTTGTTGGCGTGCAGGTCGTCGAGGTCGAGGTCGCCCGAGCCGGTGACCGACAGGTTCACGTCCTGCGTCATGCCGCCGGCGCTGACGTCGCCCGGGCCGCTCATGGTCAGGTTCAGGCTGGCCGCCTTGAGCGTGCGCAGGTCGAGGTCGCCGCTGCCGGAGGCCTCGACCGTCAGATCGCGCACGCTGCCGCTGGCGTGCACGTCGCCGGGGCCTTCCGAGGCCAGCGTCAGTTGTTGCCCCTGGAATTGTTGCAGATCAACGTCACCGCTGCCGGAGTTGCGTAGGCTCTTCAGACCGGCGGCGCTGATGCGGATGGTCATCGGCGGCTTGTTGTCCTTGCCCCAGCTGAAATTGAAGGTCCAGCCCTTGATTTTCGTGCGCGGCTGGCGCACGGTGAGGGTGTCGCCGCTGACCGAGGTTTCGATGTCGGCGAACTGGCGGCGCAGGCCGGACAGTTCGATGGTGTTGCCCGGCTGCGCCGTGACGATCACCCGGAACGGGCCGCTGATGGCGAGCTTGCTGAAGGCCGCGACGGTGCGCGTTTCGGTGCCGGTGCTGTCGTCCTGCTTGGTGTCGGCCAAGGCGGCGGTGCCGGCCAGCGATGCCAGCAACAGGGCGGAAACCAGCGCGGTGTGTTTGATCGTCTGCTTCATATTGTTCTCGATGATGGGAAGTGGCGAGGATTGAACGATATGACAATTGCCGCCCGGCGGCGCGCGGAATGGGACGGACGCGCGTAACAGGGGGATCAGCTGCAAAATATCGGTGGTGAACCGTGATTCAACTTCGGCCCGGCGACGCCGTTAAATGTCATAATGGACGCCAGCATGTATTGCCGGGGAATACCTGTGCGGATCAAGGGAGTACACATGATCAGATATATGGGAACCAAAAATACAGAGGATGGCTCGGTGCTGTATATTTTTTTGATTAACGGCTTGCAGAAGGAAATTCGGGAAAGCGCCTTGAAACAATATCCTGGCTGTTACGAAGCCCTTCCGGCCACGGCCAAGGCGCGCATCAGCGCCAACCGCTCCTGGCTGTCGAAACTATAATGCCGTCCTTTCCGGGTGTGCTGCGCGGCGCCCTGGCCGCCGGGCTGGCGGCCGCCTGCTGCGCGGCCGGCGCGCAGTCGGTGCCGACCACCTTCGGCACCATCATCGGCAACGGCCTGCTGTGCCGCGACCAGACCGACAACCTGTATTTCTACGACTATCTGCTCAAGGCCTTCGGCCCGGCGTACAAGCACGACGGCGGCGCCTACTGGTTCAAGACCGACGGCGCCAGCCTGTGGGGCACGCCGATTTCCGAGGTCATGGTCAGCGACGACACCAGCACCTACATCTTCGTCGGCGCCGTGGCCGAGGCCACGCCGGAGGAGCTGGAGCGCGCCATCATTGCCCAGGTCGGCCTGCATTATGCGAGAATCGACAGTTCGGCGTATCCGGTGCGCGAGGCCAAGCCGGCCAGCCGCATCGTCTACTTCGACACCAAATCCAAGATTTACTGCGCCAAGTTCAAGCCCTTGCCGCCGGTGCAGCCGCCGCCGGTGCGCCAGCGCTTGAAGTAGCGCATCGCCAGGGTCTTCATGTACACGCATTTTTTCAATCTGAAACAGTCGCCGTTCTCCATCGCGCCCGATCCCCGCTACCTGTTCATGAGCGAACGCCATCGCGAGGCGCTGGCGCATTTGTTGTACGGCGTCGGCAGCGGCGGCGGCTTCGTGCTGCTGACCGGCGAGATCGGCGCCGGCAAGACCACCGTGTGCCGCTGCTTCATGGAGCAGATCCCGGACAATTGCAAGCTGGCCTATATCTTCAATCCCAAGCTGTCGGTGGAGGAGCTGCTGCTGTCGATCTGCGACGAGTTCGGCATCGCGCTGGCGCCGCAGGGGCGGATCAGCGTCAAGGGCTATGTGGACGCGATCAACGCCTACCTGCTCGACAGCCACGCGCAGGGCCGCAACAACGTGCTGATCATCGACGAGGCGCAGAACCTGTCGGCCGAGGTGCTGGAGCAGCTGCGCCTGCTGACCAACCTGGAGACCAGCGAGCGCAAGCTGCTGCAGATCATCCTGATCGGCCAGCCGGAGCTGCGCGCGATGGTGGCGCGGCCGGAGCTGGAGCAGCTGGCGCAGCGGGTGATCGCGCGCTATCACCTGGGCTCGCTGAGCGAGGCGGAGACCGGGGCGTATATCGAGCACCGGCTGGCGGTGGCGGGCGCGGCGGCGATCGCGCCGTTTCCGCGCCGGTTGATGGGGCTGGTGCACAGCCTGGCCAAGGGCGTGCCGCGCCGTATCAATCTGCTGTGCGACCGGGCGCTGCTGGGGGCGTATGTGGAGAACCAGCCGCAGGTGACGCGCAATATCCTGCGCAAGGCGGCGGCCGAGGTGTTCGCCCGGCCGGACGGCGTGGCGGGCGGCGAGGGCGGCAGGACCGGCGCGGCGCGCTGGTCCTGGGTGGCGGCCGGCGTGCTGGGCGGGGTGATCCTCAGCGGGGCGGGCGGGCAGCTGGCGGCGCGCGACGCCAAGCCGGCCTTGCCGGGCGCGCAGGCCGCTTCGGCGCCGGTGGCGGCGCCCAGGGCGACGCTGGCCGTGGCCGCGCCGGGGGCTGTGTCTCGGGCGGCGCCTGCTGGTTCCGCGACTGTGCCGGCAGCCAAGGTGGCGCTGGCCGGTTCCGCGTCCGCATTGGGTGGAGAGGGAGCGCAGGGCGGCAGCGCGGCGGCCTTGCGCCAACTGGCGGCGATCTGGGGGCTGGCGCTGCCGGACGGCGAGCCTTGTCCGACGGCGGCGCGCCTGAATCTGCGCTGCCTGCAGGTCAAGGGCGGCATGGCGGAGTTGCGGCTGCTGGACCGTCCGGCGATGCTGACGCTGCACGACGATCCGACCGCGCCCAACTATGTGCTGCTGACGGCCATCGACGACGGCGGCGCGACCATCGTCGCGCCCGGCGGCAAGCCGCAGCGCATCGGCCTGGACGCGCTGACGGCGCGCTTCGACGGCGAGTTCACCACCTTCTGGCGCGCGCCGCGCAGCTGGCGCGACGAGGTCTCGGGCGGCGATCACGGTCCCGACGTGGACTGGCTGGCGCGGCGCCTGGCCCAGATCTACGGGCTGAAGAAGCCGCTGGACGATCAGCCGCTGAGCGCCGGCCTGCGCGCGCGCCTGGTCGATTTCCAGACCGAGCAGCATCTCAAGGCGGACGGCGTGGCCGGTCCGAAAACTTTCATCCGGCTGTATCAGCTGGGCGGCGTGCAGGAGCCGCGCCTGTTGGCGGCCGGCGCCGGGGCGGGGAAATAATATGTCGTATATTTTGGAAGCATTGAAGAAGGCGCAGGCGGAGCGTCAGCTGGGCAACGCGCCCACGCTGCACGCGCCGACCTTGCACGGGACGGAGCGCGAGGCGGCCGGCGGCATGTTGAAGAAGCCGCTGGTGCTGGCGCTGCTGGCGATGGGCGTGGCGGTCGTGGTGTTGCTGGTCCTGGTGCTGCGCCCGGCACAGCAGCCGGCAGGCATGCCGCCGGCCAAGCCTGCGCCGATGCCGGCGCCGACAGCGGCGGCGCCGGCCGTCACCCCAGCGCCTGCGCCTGCGCAGATGCCTGCTGCCCAGGCCGTCAACGTTCAGCCGGCAGCCAAGGCACCGCAGGCGGCCCCCTTGCCGCCGCCGGTGGCGACCGTGACGCCGGCGCCGCGTCCGCATCCATCGGCGCAGCCCGCCGAGCAGGCAGCCGTGGCCGAGCAGGCCGCCAAGCCGGCCGCCGCGCCGGAAGAGCCGGTCCAGAACCTGCGCGACCTGCCGGAGCCGATACAGCGTTCCATTCCGCACATCGCGGTCGGCGGCTACATTTATTCCAAGAATCCAGCCGACCGCCTGCTGTTGATCGACAAGATCCTGCGCCATGAAGGCGAGGAGGTCGCTCCCGGCCTGGTCCTTGAGAAACTGCAGCCGCGCGAGGCGGTGTTCAATTTCAAGGGCTATCGCTACCGCGTTCCGTATTAAAAGCTGTCATCCGCCCGTCATGTGGAAATGATATTTTTCTATCATTGAAATTCATGCACGGGAAATACGATGAAACACCTGAAATTGCTGCCGCTGCTGATCGCCGCCGCCTTCGCTGTTCCACGCGCCCACGCCGCCGACCAACAGCCATCCACGCAACAGGAGACCAGCACCCATGTCGCCGGTCTCATCTGCATCGGCTTGCTGATGCTGGGCGCGCGCGGCGCCCGCAGCGAACGCTTCAAGGCCCTGAACGAGGAGTAAGGCCCTGCCGTGCCCGCGCCGATGTTGCTGCGTATAATGGCGGCGACGAGATGCTGTGGAGAGACAGGCAATGCAACAAGACATACCGGCGCGTGAGCGCACTGTACTGGCCGTGGTCGGAACCTCGGGCAGCGGCAAGACCACGCTGCTGGAGGTGCTCATCGCCGGCCTGGCCGCACGCGGGCTGAAGGTCAACGTCGTCAAGCACAGCCACCACGACCTGGAGCTCGAGCCGCCGCACAAGGACAGCGCGCGCCTGCGCATGGCCGGCGCGGCCGAGGTGATGGTGGCGTCGCCGTTCCGGTTCGCCATCGTGCGCGAGCTGCGCGGCGCACCGGAGCCGTCGCTGGATGAGCAACTGGACCGCCTCGCGCCCGCCGACCTGATCCTGCTGGAAGGCTTCAAGTCCTATCCGGTCGCCAAGCTGGAGGTGTATCGCGCCGCCGCCGGCAAGCCGCCGCTGTATCCGGACGACGGACGCGTGATCGCGGTCGCCTCCGACCAGCCGGCGCCGGCGGACCTGCGGCCGGGCGTGGACTGGCTGGATGTGAACCAGCCCCCGGCGGTACAGGCCTGGCTGGAGGCCTATTTGAAAAAAGTTTCGTCCCACACCTAAAGTTGGCCGCAGAACGTCCGTAAAAGAAGTGATACGCCTTATTGGAGGATCACATGGACATTTCAGGTATTGCTCAAGCGGCAACCACGATCGCGGACACCGGCACCAAGCAGGCGGTCGGCGTGGCGGTGTTGAAGAAGGCCCAGGACATCCAGGCGTCCAGCGCCGCGGCCCTGATCGAGGCGATTCCTCCGGTGCCGTCGGCGCCGAACCTGCCTTCGCACCTCGGCAACACGATCAACACGACAGCCTGAGCGGCGTCGTTGCGGCCCGCCCGGCGCCGCCTTACCGTCCTGCGCGCCGCCCGGTGCGCAGCGTGCCGGGGCGTTCCTGCGTCCGGCGTAGTTTCCCGATGTGAACCCGGTCAACAGAATGATGCGTAGTCGCGTTATTGCTGGTACGCTGCGTCTGCTCGGCAGTGTTGAAAAAAATCGGAAAAAAACTGTAAGGCCGGCCCGCCATTGGCCGACTACCGTACAGTTGCAGACGATTTGCGTTGCACAACCTAACTTCATCCTTGAGGAGACTTACCATGAACAAACGTCAAGCCCTGATCGCCGCCGCCCTGGCCACCGTCTGCGCCGCATCCGCCGCCACCGCTTCGGCCGCGACCGCGTCGGCCTCGGCTGAAAAAGAGAAGTGCTTCGGCATCGCCAAGGCCGGCCAGAACGATTGCGCCGCCGCCAACGGTTCGCACTCCTGCGCCGGCCAGTCCAAGACCGACAACGGCGCCGCCGAGTGGAAATACGTGGCCAAGGGCACCTGCGAAAAAGCCGGCGGCAAGACTGCTGCGCCAGCCAAGTAATCGCGCGGCCGGTCGCGGAGCCATGTCCTCGCCAGGTCCAGCGCAGCCGATGCCGGGCGTGGGCGTGGGGCTGAGGGCTCCGCATTACCGGCAATTCATCGAGCAGCGGCCGCGCGCCGCGTGGCTCGAAGTCCACACCGAAAATTATCTCGATCAAGCCGGCTGGGACTGGCACGTGCTGCAGCAATTGCGGCGCGATTATCCGATCAGTCTGCATGGTGTCGGCCTGGGACTGGGCTCGGCGCGCGGCTACTCCGAACAGCATCTTGACCGCGTGCGCGCCCTGGTGGAGCGGGTGGAGCCGATGCTGGTGTCCGAACATCTGTGCTGGAGCGCCGTCGGCGACCGGCAACTCAACGATCTATTGCCGCTGACGCTGGACCAGTCCGCGCTCGACCTGCTGTGCGCGCGCGTGGGCCGGGTGCAGGATGTGCTCAAGCGCCAGCTGCTGCTGGAAAACGTGTCGACCTATGTGCGCTTCCACGCGGACGCGATGAGCGAGGCGGAGTTCATGGCGGCACTGGCGGCGCGCACCGGCTGCGGCCTGCTGCTCGACATTAACAATCTCTACGTCAACCAGTGCAACCACGGCGAGGACGCGCTGGCCGCGATCGCCGCGATCCGGCCTGGCATGGTGGGCGAGATGCATCTGGCCGGCCACCTGGTGACGCCGGAGGCGGTGATCGACCATCACGGCGACACTGTGGCCGAGCCGGTCTGGCGGCTGTACGAGGCGGCGTTGCGGCGCTTCGGCGCGCTGCCGACCCTGATCGAATGGGATACCGACATCCCCGAGCTGAGCGTGTTGCTGGGCGAGGCGGAGAAGGCCGAGGCGCTGCATCGCCAATACGCCGCCGTCACTGTGGCCGATGCGCCGCGCCCGGCCGCGCAGGCGGCGGCCGACGAGCAGGCGCCGGCGCTGGTCGTCAGCCAGCAGACCTTCGCCGGCGCGCTGTTCGATGCGCGCCAGACGCCGGCCGCGCTGGCGCTGTTCAAGGGTGAGCGCAACGAGCACCGTTACGCGCTGTATCGCGGCAACCTCAGCGCCACCTGGAGCAAGACGCTGGGCGCGGCCTATCCGGTGATCCAGCAGTTGGTGGGCGAGGAATTCTTCGGCGGCCTGGCGCAGGCGTACGGACGCGCCCATCCCTCCGATAGCGGCGACCTGAACCGCTTTGGCGCGCACTTCGCCGTCTTCCTGCGCGCCTTCCCGCACGTGGCCGATTACCCGTACCTGCCGGACATGGCGACGTTGGAGTGGACCCTGCACCGCGCCCACTACGCGCCGTCGGCGGACGGCGTGACCGCGCAGCAGATGGCGGCGCTGACGCCGGAGCAGGTCGAGACGGCGCGGCTGACGCTGCATCCGGCCTGCACGCTGCTGGCGTCGGAGTGGGCGACGATACCGCTGTGGCAGGCGCACCAAGCCGGCAGCGGCGTGCCGTTCCCGGCCGAGCTGGCGGCGCCGGATTACGGGCTGGTCACGCGGCCGCGCTGGAAAACCCAGGTGCTGCCGCTGACGGCGGCCAGCCACGCGGCCTTGTCGGTGCTGGCGGCGGGCGGCGCGTTCGGCGCGGCGCTGGACGCGGCCTTCGAGCGCGACGACGACTACGACATCGCCGCCAATTTGCAGCAATGGATAGATCACGCATTGATTGTCAGGATAGACGCCTAGCGGCGACTAACTAATTTTGAAAGCGCAATGATGAAAACTATCCTCGGCTGGCACCAACACATTTCCCGCTACGACGCGGCACTGACCGCGTGGGGCGGTTCCCTTATGAGTCTGGCGTTGCGCTGGTACGTGGGCTGGCAATTCTTCAAGGCCGGCCTGGTCAAGGTCGGCGACTGGGGCGCGACGCTGGCGCTGTTCCATGACGAATACAAGGTGCCGCTGCTGCCGCCGGACCTGGCGGCCTACGCGGGCGCTGCCGGCGAGCTGGCGCTGCCGGTGCTGTTGTGCGTGGGATTGGTGTCGCGGCCGGCGGCGCTGGCGCTGTTCCTGGTGAACGCGATGGCGGTGATTTCCTACCCGCAGTTGCTGACCTTCGAGTGCCCGGCCGCGATCAACGACCACTTCTACTGGGGCGCGATGCTGCTGGTGCTGGTGGCCTATGGTCCGGGCAAGTTGTCGCTGGACGCCTGGCTGGCCGGGCGCCGCGCGGCCTAGGTGGGGCGGAAGGCGCGCAGCAGCTTGGCCTCGCCGGTCAGGTCCTGGTGCAGGCGGTTGGCGGCGGCGGTGAGCTCCATCATGCGGTTGAGCTGAACATCCTCGAAGCGCGCCAGTTCCTCGGTGGCGGTGAGCAGCGCCTGCGCCAGCTTGGCGCGCGCCGCCTGATACAGCAGGCCGTGGTGCTGGCCGGTGTTCTTGAGCAGTTCCTCGGCGTTTTCGATCACTTGCCGCAGGTCGTCGAGCAGTCGTTCCTGTGTTTGCATATTGTGTGCAGGATCGTCCATGACGTTCCCCTGGTCATAAGTGAAACTGGTTGAACAAGCCGGGCAGCGGGCCATTTCAATATATCGGCGCGTGGTGCCGCCGGTTTGCGCTGCGTCAAACTGGCCTCCCCGCCACACGCTTCAGCTTAGCCTATTATTGCCCAAATGCAAGACAAATTACACGCCGTCGACGCTGATGCACACGTCGCCGACGCTCACTTGCTGGCCGGCGCGGATCTTGGCGGTCTTGCGCAACTCCTGCTTGCCGTCGACCTTGACGCCGCCTTCGGCGACCATCATCTTGCCGGCGCCGCCGCTGTCGCACAGGCCCACCAGCTTGAGCAACTGATTCAGCTCAACGAATTCGCCGCTCAATTCAAAACTTACTTTCTGCATTTTATCCTCTGTTGCTATGATGTGAAATCGGTGCCGTTGCCAGCTTTCGATAGTGTAGCGGCATTCCGACAGGGCCGCAGTTTACTCGACGTTTGCCTCATGGTTGAGGTTGCTGTTGAGAAAAAAAGTTGCTATTCTGAGTTAACTGCTGAATTTTTACGCAGCATGGTTTGCCCTCAGTGAGTTGCACCATGAACAAGTATCTCTGGCCAGTCGCAGTCTTGATGTGCCCGCTTTCCGGCTTGGCGGGCGCCGCCACATCCGATCCCTTCGCGCCGCAAAAACCGCCGCCCGCGTTTGAAAAACGGGCCAATTCGTCGTTGCTGTTCGACGCGGCCGATCGCCAGTCCGCGCTCAGCGAGCAGCTGCAGGGCGATGGCGCGGCGCGCTACGGCGCCATCTTCAGCGGCGGGCCGCGCCTGCATGTCGGCGCCTTGCCGGACAACCTGGCCTTGCTCGATCCGCTCGGCCCCATGCTCAACGAGCACAGCAAGCGTTTCCTCACCAGCGCGGATTTTGAAAAGAAAATGGGGCGCGCGGTCGGCATCCTGACCGTCGGCATCTTGCGCGAGACCGGCTCGGTGCTGGGTTCGCAGCAGGCGCCGGCGCTGGCGATGAACACCCGGCCCACCACCACCTTCACGTCGGCCTCGCTGGGCTACGCGCTCAGTTCGCGCAGCGCGCTGATGCTGATGGCGTCCTACGGTCGCACCGAGGGCATCGGCAATCCGGACAGTTTGATCGCCCAGGTGTCGTCGGTACGCACGATGGCGTTCAGCGTGGGGCTCTCGACGCGCCAGCTGTTCAACAGCCACGACCGTTTCGCCGTGACCTTGTCGGTGCCGGCCAAGGTGCGGGCCGGCACGCTGCAATACAGCGGCGCGGCGCCGCAGAGCGGCGACCCCGGCGCCCCGGCCTTCGGCGCGCCGACGCTGAACCTGCGGCCGACCGCCACCGAGCGCGACCTGGAATTCGGCTACACCACCACCTTCGGCCGCGACGGCCGCCTGGGCAAGCTGACCGGCGCCGTCATGTGGCGGGTCAACCCCGGCCACGACGCCGGCGCCAAGCCGGACTGGCTGACCGGCGTGCGCTATTCCCGGGGCTTTTAACGAAGGTCAACCTTTGGCGCCGGGACGGGTCATATCCAGCGGCACTATCCACTGCTCGAACTGCTCGGCGCTGACGTAGCCCAGCGCCAGCGCGGCCTCCTTCAACGTGCTTCCCTCATGCTGCGCCCGCTTGGCGATGGCGGCCGCCTTGTCGTAGCCGATGTGCGGCGCCAGCGCCGTCACCAGCATCAGCGAACGCTCCATCAGCTCGGCGATGCGCGCGCGGTTGGGCTCGATGCCGTGCACGCAGTGCTCGTCGAAGCTGCGCATGCCGTCGGCAAGCAGGCGCGCGCTTTGCAGGAAGTTGTGGGCGATCAGCGGCTTGTAGACGTTGAGCTCGAAGTTGCCGGAGGCGCCGCCCACGGTGATGGCGACGTCGTTGCCGAACACCTGGCAGCACAGCATGGTCAGCGCCTCGCATTGGGTCGGGTTGACCTTGCCCGGCATGATGGAGCTGCCCGGCTCGTTTTCCGGGATGGTGATCTCGCCCAGGCCGGAGCGCGGGCCGGACGCCATCCAGCGCATGTCGTTGGCGATCTTCATCAGCGCGGCGGCCAGCGTCTTGAGCGCGCCGTGCGCCGACAGCAGGGCGTCGTGGCCGGCCAGCGCGGCGAACTTGTTGTCGGCGCTGCGGAAGGGCAGGGCCAGCGTGTGCTCCAGCTCGGCGGCGATGCGGTGCGCGTATTCGGGGTGGGCGTTGAGGCCGGTGCCGACCGCAGTGCCGCCGGCGGCCAGCTGCAGCACTCCGGGCAGGGCGGTGCCGATGGCGCGCTCGGCGAAGTCGAGGTGGGCCACGTAGCCGGAGAATTCCTGGCCCAGCGTCAGCGGGGTGGCGTCCTGCAGGTGGGTGCGGCCGATCTTGACGATGTCGGCGAAGGCTTCGGCCTTGGCGTGCAGCTGGTCGCGCAGCTGGCGCAGCGCCGGCAGCACGTTGTTGGCCAGCGCCTGCGCGGCGGCCACGTGGATGGCGGTGGGGAAGATGTCGTTCGACGACTGGCCTTTGTTGACGTCGTCGTTGGGGTGCAGCTTGCGGGCCTCGCCGCGCACGCCGCCCATCAGCTCGGAGCCGCGGTTGGCCAGCACCTCGTTCATGTTCATGTTGGACTGGGTGCCGGAGCCGGTCTGCCACACGGCCAGCGGGAATTCGGTCGGATGCTTGCCGGCCAACACCTCGTCGGCGGCCTGGGTGATGGCGATGGCCTTGGCGCCCTCCAGCAGGCCCAGGTCCAGGTTGACGCGGGCGGCGGCGCGCTTGACGCTGGCCAAGGCGTGGATCAGCTCGGGCGGCATGCGCTCCGTGGAGATGCGGAAATGCTCCAGCGAGCGCTGGGTTTGCGCGCCCCACAGCTGGTGGTCGGGGACGTCGATCGGGCCGAAACTGTCACGTTCACTTCTGGTGTTCATGGTTTTTCCTTTGCTCGGGGATGGCAATCATGTGTATTTGCCAAGGTCCGTCCAGTGTAGCGCAGTCTGGAAAAATTAACCTAGGGCTACAAAACCGGGAAAATCAGCCGTTATAGCTGATACACTTTAAGAATTCGCGGCCAAGCGACCCCAACATGCAGCGCAACACTCTCCTGACCTCGATCCTTGCCGGCGCCGGCGCCTTATTGCTGGCCACCGCCGCCCCGGCGGCGGAGCTGGGCGATATCGCCGTGCGATCCTACATCGGCCAGCCGCTGGCGGCCGACATCGAGCTGGTGCAGCTGGCGCCGGACGAGGTGTCGGCGTTGCAGGTGCGCTTGGCGCAGCAGGACGTGTATCGCGGCGCCAACATCAGCATGAATCCGGCGCTGGGCTCGCTGCACATGGCCGTGGTGCGGCGCGACGGCCGCCAGTTCCTGCATCTGACCACCACCCGCGCCATCGATGCCGAGTATGTCCATTTGTTCCTGGAGCTGAGCGCGGCCGGGCGCCAGGATGTGCGCGCGGCGACCGTGTGGCTCCAGGCCGACCCGAATCCGGCGCCGCCGCCGTTGCCGCCCGTGACGGCGGCGCAGGCGGCGCTGCTGGCGCGGGCGGAACGGGCGGTTCAGGCGACTGCTCCGGCCCCGGCGCCGTCAACGGCCCCGGTTGCGCCGGTCGCCGCGCCAGTGCGGGACAGGACGCGGCCGGCGCCAATGCCGGCCGCGCATGAATCGGAAGTGGGCGAGCCGGGTGGCTTGCGGTCGTCGGCGGGATCGATGGCGCCGGTGCGGCGGCCGGCGCCGCTGCCTGCGCGTCGGCCGACTACCGACAAGACGGGCGGCGGCGAGGCGGATCAGGCTGGCGGCGCGGTGCCGCTGGGCGTGGCGCAGGCTCTGCTGCCCTTGCCGCCGCTGCCGCTGCCCAAGGGCGTGAAGCGGCCGGCGGCGCCGGCGGCGTGCGCGCCGTCGGGCATGAGCGCGAAGGAATGCGCGGCGCTCGATACGCATAGCATGGAGTTGTCCAGCAAGCTGGTCGAGCTGGAGGGCAGGGTCAAGCTGCTGCAAGGCGCGTTGGGCGCGAAGGGCGGGGCGGCCAGCGCGGCAGCGTCTGCTGCCTCTGGCGTCCAGGCCGGCGCGGCATCCGGGCATGGCGGCGCGGCATCGGTACACGGCAACGCGGCGGCGGGACAGGACGGGGCGGCGTCGGCTGCGTGGGCGGGCTCGGCACCCGTGATGGCTGCGACGGCGAGCTCCGGCGCGCACGCCAGCGGCAGCGCGGACGGCGCGGGACACGGGGCGGCGCAAAGCGCTGCGGCTTCGGCGCCGGCATCGGCATCGGCTTCTGCGGCGGCTGGCGGGGGAGAATCGGCCTCGGCCGAAGCGGACGTGCCGGTCAAGAAGGTGCGCGTGCTGCCCAAGCTGAAGTACAAAAAGGAAAAACCGCCGGAGCCGGCCGCCAGCAACTGGCCGCTGATCGCGGGCGGGGCCGGCGCGCTGGCGCTGCTGCTGGGCGCGGGCGGCTACTTCTATCTGCGCAAGAAACGCGGCAGCGGGCCGTTGAAGATCTGGCAGGGATTCCGCAAGAAAAAGCCGGCCGCCGAGGGCGAAACGCCGATGGAGGCGCCGCCGCTGCACGAGGTCACGCCGGAATCCATGATGGAAAAACAATAAAAAGGTAATAAGCTTATAACAAGCTCGCTCTTATCGGGCTCAGGCGATCTGGGTTATAGTGTTCGACGCCCACCGTCTTCCCCATTCCTGAAAGAGCCTTATGACCGCAGCAGATTTTCAGTCTCAGCATCACGAGCAATACCAAACTTTCAAACAACTTGGCCTGAAGCTGGACATGTCCCGCGGCAAGCCAGCCCCCGAACAGCTGGACCTGTCGAACGCCCTGATGGCGTCGCTGGACACCTACAAGGCCGCCGACGGCACCGATTGCCGCAACTACGGCGGCACCATCGGCCTGCCGGAAGCGCGCGCGCTGTTCGGCCAGCTGCTGGACGTGCCGGCCGCGCAGGTCGTGGTCGACAGCAGCGCCAGCCTGTCGCTGATGCATGACGTGATCGTCTACAGCCTGCTCAACGGCACGCCCGGCAACGCGCCGTGGGTGCGCGAGCCGGTGACCTTCCTGTGCCCGGTGCCGGGCTACGACCGCCATTTCGCCATCTGCGAAGCGCGCGGCATCAAGATGATCAACATCCCGATGACCGAAAACGGCCTGGACATGGACCTGGTGGAAAAACTGGTGGCCGAGGACGCCAGCATCAAGGGCATGTGGTGTGTGCCGAAGTACAGCAATCCGGGTGGCGTGGTGTATTCGGACGAGGTGGTGGCCCGCCTGGCGGCCATGAAGACGGCGGCGCCGGACTTCCGCCTGATGTGGGACGACGCTTACCGCTTCCACCATCTGGGCGAGCAGAAGCTGGCCGTGGCCAACATCCTGGAGGCGTGCGCGCAGGCCGGCAACCCGGACCGCGCGATCGTGTTCGCGTCGTCGTCCAAGGTGAGCTGGGCTGGTTCGGGCGTCGCTGCGCTGGCGGCCTCGCCGGCCAACATCGCCTGGTGGACCAAGCACGCCGGCATCCGCAGCATCGGCCCGGACAAGATCAACCAGCTGCGCCACGTGCAACTGCTGAAGGACCTGCCGACCGTGGAAGCGTTGATGGAACAGCATCGCCTGCTGCTCAAGCCGAAGTTCGACGCGGTGCTGGAACAGTTCGAGCGCTACCTGGCCGACGTGCCGGGCGTGTCGTGGACGCGTCCGCTGGGCGGCTATTTCATCGACCTGGTGACGCCGCCGGGTTCGGCCAAGCGCACGGTGGCGCTGGCCAAGGAGGCCGGCATCACGCTGACGCCGGCCGGCGCGGCTTTCCCTTACGGTAACGATCCGAAGGATAGCCATATCCGCATCGCGCCGAGCTTCCCGTCGCTGGACGAGATCACCCAGGCAGCGCAGGGTATCGCGCTGTCGCTGCGCGTGGCGCTGGCGAGCTGATCGCCGTGCGGACGTAAAAAAAAGCGCCCTCGGGCGCTTTTTTACATTGGGGCGGCGGTTTTTACTGACGCGCCATGCCCGGCACGTTGTTCAGCCAAGGTTCGGTGACGTCGCGGATGGCGCGGTCGTTGGCCAGGATCTGCTTGAGCAGGTCGATCTTGCGCAGGCGCGGGGCGCCGCTCAGGCTGGGCACGCCGGCGTCGGCCGGACGCGCGGCGCTGGCGCATTGCGCTTCCAGGCGGCTCAGGCCGTCCCAATCCCCCAGACGCGCGGCGGCAGCCATTTGATTGGACAGGCCGGCAATGTTTTCGTACATCGAGAGGACTTCGGTGGAGGTCATGTTCTCACCCTGGTTTAGTTAAAACGGATTACCGCATGTCCTGATTAACGTCGCCTTAAACGCGAACTTTAGGGTGTTTTGAAAAAATATTTGAAAAAAGTCGAAAAAAAAAGCCGCGCGGCGTAAAACCGGCGGCTTCCATGGTTTTTTAGATAAGCTGGATTATTTGACCAGCTCCTCCAAACCGGCGCTCAGTTCGTCCGGCGACGGCATTTCATCGATCAGGGCGTTGTCGTCCAGGCCCAGTTCCTCGGCCAGGTCGGCCGGGTAGCAGGCTTCGATTTCATCGTCGCTCAGCTGGGCCTGCTCGACGCGGGCGCGCCAGGCGGCCAGCGAGACCACGGCGGCCAAGCGGTTCAGTTCGCCGTTGTGGTGCGGCTCGGGGAAGGCCAGGATGGTTTCCGAGAAGGTCAGCGGGAACTTCCAGCGCTTGGCCAATTCTGCGCCGACATCGGCGAAGGTGAAGCCGAACGAGGCTTGCTCGGCGTCCAGGCGGCGCGGGTCCAGCGGGCCGGCCACCTTGTCGAGCGCCATCGCCTGCTCGGCCATCGCCGAGTGGATCACCAGCTGGCCGATGGCGTGCATCATGCCGATGGTGAAGGCGAGGTCGGTGTTTTCCTTGGTCTTCTTGGCGATCCACTTGGCCGACACCGCAGTGTGCAGGCTGTAGCGCCAGAATTGTTTGAGGTCGAGGCCGGGCACGGTCTTGAAACCGCTGACCAGGCCGGAGCTGATGACCAGCGTGCGGACGGTGACGAAGCCGAGCATCAGCACCGCATCCTCCACGGTGCCGATGCTGCGCGAGACGTGGTAGTAGGCCGAGTTGGCCAGGCGCAGCAGCTTGGCGCTCAGCACCGGATCCGTCGACAGTTTTTTCGCGATCTCTTCGGTCGAGACGCTGGCCTTGTCGAAACTGCTGATCAGCTCTTCCACGACTTTAGGCGCGGTGGGCAACGCAGTTGGATTCTGGAACAGGGCATCAAGTTTCATATTTATCTCCTGGGTAATTAGCGCGTTGCTATAGGCTAACTATATAGCGATTCCCAGAATGTATGAAACAATTTTGCGGGGCGAGCGTCTCTTTTCTGAGTCAGTAATCGCCGACATGAGCCGGCGTATATACTGGCGGCATGGAACCCGACCCTATCGAGCAGATCACGCAAACCACGCTGCAGCATTACGAGCGCAACGCCGAGCAGTTTTTCGCCGGCACCATCGATCACGATGTCAGCCAAAACATCGCGGCCTTGCTGGACGCGCTGCAAGGCCCCGCGCCATACCGCCTGCTGGACCTGGGCTGCGGCCCCGGCCGCGACCTGAAGACCTTCAGGGAGCTGGGCCACGAAGCGGTCGGCGTCGACGGCTCGGCTCGCTTCGTCGAGATGGCGCGCGCCTACAGCGGTTGCGAAACGTGGCGGCAGGACTTCGTCCAACTTGACCTGCCTGCTGGTTTTTTCGACGGCATCTACGCCAACGCCTCCTTGTTCCACGTGCCCAGCGCCGCGCTGCCGAAGGTGCTGCGCGACCTGCACGCCGCGCTGAAAGCCGGCGGCGTGCTGTTCAGTTCCAACCCGCGCGGCGACAACCGCGAGGGCTGGAACGGCCCGCGCTACGGCAGCTACTACGACTACGAAACCTGGGAACGCTACCTGCTGGCGGCGGGCTTCATCGCGCTCCAGCATTACTACCGCCCGCAAGGCTTGCCGCGCGACCAGCAGCCCTGGCTGGCCAGCGTGTGGCGCAAGGTTTGATTGCGGCCTTAGGTGCGCAAGCGCACGGAACGCCAGCCGGCGTCTGCCTATAGTGGGGACCTCGCATGCGGCACAACGCCGCGTGTCCTGTAGCTTCATCACCCACCAAGGAGTGCATCATGAACAAGGATCAAGTGAAGGGTACGGCGAAAGACATCGGCGGCAAAATCCAGGAAGAGGCCGGCAAGCTGGTCGGCAGCTCGGAGCAGCAAGCCAAGGGCCTGAACAAGCAAGCCGAAGGCAAACTGCAAAAAGGCCTGGGCGACGCCAAGGAAGCCGTCAAGGACATCACCAAAGGCAACCGCAACTAAGATCGTTGCGGGATAAAAAAGCCGCGTGCGCTGAAGACGGCCAAGGCCGTCGCTAGCCACGCGGCTTGTTTCATTGGCGCGCCCGAACTCACGCCGCGATGCGGTTGGTGCTCAAGTCCCAGCCGCCGGCGGTGTTGCCGCCCGCGCCGCCGCTGATCTTCTGCTGCGTGTAGCGCCACTTCACCTTCGAGAACTTCAGCGACACATGCTCGGTCAGGATGTCGCCCTCCTGCACGCTGGGCGAGACCGCGCCGATCAGCACGTTCTCCAGTTCGATCTCGTAGTACTTGACGCGTTCGCCCTGGCCGTCCGCGCGCATGAATTCAAACTTGGCCTTGGGGATGGTCTTGCCCGACGAGCAGGTCTGCAGCAGCACCGGCGAGGCCAGGTCGGCCAGCTTCATCAGGGTGATGTCGTGGTGTTCGCAGCGCTCGGCGGTGTGGCCGCCGCCGGTCGACGCGGTGGCCGATTTAGGCTGGCTGACTGCCCAGCTGACCGACTTGCATTCGATCCAGTCCTTGTGTTTGTCGTCGGCCGATTCGCCGCGGATACCGTCAATTTGCAGGTAGACATCGATAGCCATAATTCCTCCTGGAATGTAAGTGCGGCGGTGCGGAATGCACCGCAGCGGGCATTATCGAATGGTCAACAAATCGCCTCTTGTGGCTGCTCAATCAAGGCAAAAAAAAGAGGGCCCGAAGGCCCCCGAAAACACTGAAACGGTTTATTTCGTTTCCGGCATCAAATTCTTCTTGAAGAAGGCTTCGATGTTGCCGTACACATGGCGTTGCGGCGCGCGGCCCGAGATGCCGTGCTTGGCGCCCGGATAGGTCATCAGCTCGAAATGCACATTGCGCTTGACCAGCGCGTCGATCATGCGCGTGGTGTTGGTGAACAGCACGTTGTCGTCGGCCATACCGTGCATCAGCAGCAGCGGCGATTTCAAGCCGTCCAGGTGCGAGTACACGCCGCCCGACGCGTAGCCGGCCGCGTTCTCTTTCGGCGTGCCCATGAACTGCTCGGTGTAGTGGGTGTCGTACAGCGACCAGTCGGTCACCGGCGCCACCGACACGCCCATCGCGATCTTGTCCGACGCCTCGGCCAGCAGACGCAAGGTCATGAAACCGCCGTAGCTCCAGCCGAACACGCCCACGCGCTTGGCGTCGACGAAGCTCTGCTTGCCCAGCCACTCGATGCCGGTGATCTGGTCTTCGACCTCCACCTTGCCCAGGTTGTGGTAGTTGGCGTCGGTGAACGCGCGCTCGCGGCGCGAGGCGCCGCGGTTGTCCAGGCGCCATACCACGAAGCCCTGCTGCGCCATGTACTGGTCGAAGAAGTTGCCCCAGCGGCGGGCCACATGCTGCGAGTGCGGGCCGCCGTAGGTCGACAGGTAGACCGGGTATTTCTTCGACGCGTCAAAGCCGCTCGGCTTGATCATCGAGTAGTACAGCGTCTGGCCGTCCTTGGCCTTGAGCGTGCCGTATTCGGTGTGCAGGTGGGCGTCCAGGTATTTGCCGTACGGGTGCGACGCGTTCAGCTCGTTGTGCTCCAGCCAGCTGATCATCGCGCCGTCCGGACGGCGGATGCTCACCTGCGGCGGCGTGTCCGGATCCGAGTAGGTGTCGACGAACACCTCGCCGTTGCGGGCGAACGAGGAATCGTGCCAGCCGTCGCCCTGGGTGATGCGCTGCGGCTTGTCGGCCGTGCTGCCGTCGAGTTTGAGCGCGTAGGTCTGGCTGTCGATGACCGCGTCGCGGTTCGACTGCACGAACACGCGGCCGCCTTTCTCGTCGACCGCCAGCACGCGGTCGATGCCCCATTCGCCCTTGGTGATGGCGTGCTGCAGCTTGCCCTGCATGTCGTACAGGTACAGGTGCTTGCGGCCGCTGCGCTCGGACGACCAGATGAAACCCTTGTCGTTGGCCAGGAAGCGCAGGTCGTCGAAGATGCTGACCCAGGTCGGCGAGGTCTCGGTGACCAGGACCTTTTGCGCCAGCGTGGCGGCGTCCACCGACACCAGCTCCAGCTTCTTCTGGTCGCGGCTCTGGCGCTGGAACAGCAAGGCCTTGGCGTTGGCGCTCCAGTCGGCGCGCACCAGGTAGATGTCCTGGTTGGCGCCGAGGTCGACGTTGCGGATCTCGCCGCTGACCGGCGAGACGATCTTCAGCTGCACCAGCACGTTCGGATCGCCGGCGGCAGGGTAGCGCTGCTCGACCACGTCGGTGCGGTCGGCGAAGATCTCAAAGCGGCGCACCACCGGCACCGGCGCCTCGTCGTAGCGCTTGTAGGCGATGGCGGAATCGTCCGGCGCCCAGAAGTAGCCGCTGGTCTGGCTCATCTCTTCCTGCGCCACGAACTCGGCCTCGCCGTTGTGGATGGTGCCCTGGCCGTCGGTGGTCAGCTGCTTTTCCTTGCCGGTGCTCAGGTCCAGCACCACCAGGTTCTGGTCGCGCACGAAGGAGACGTAGCGGCCCTTGGGCGAGATCTTGGGATCGAGCACGTTGCCCGAGGCGACCAGGCGCGCGGCGTCCGGCTTGCCGGCGTCGATCAGGTACAGCTTGCCGGCGATCGGCACCAGCAGCTGCTTGCCGTCCGGCGACCAGCTGTAGCTGAGGATGCCCTTCAGGCTGGCGGTGCGCTCGCGCTCGCGGCGCGCCTTCTCGGCGTCCGACAGGTTCTCCTCCGGCACCAGGATTTTCGAGTCGACCAGACGGTGCGTGGTCTTGTCCTTGAGGTTGTATTCCCACAGGTCGAGCTGGAACTGGTTGTCGTCGCGGCCGCGCAGGAAGGTCACGCGGGCGCCGTCCGGCGACACCTTCAGGCTGCGCACGCCGGGACCGCTCAGCGACGGGTCGGCGTGCAGGCGGTCCAGGGTCAGTTTTTCGGCGGAGGCGTTGGCGCCGGCCAGCAGGGCGAGGAAGCAGAGGATAAAGCGCATGGAGTGAGTGTCTCTTGGTTATCGGAACCCATGACGATACCAGAGCGGCCCGCTTGTGGCGAGACGGCAATGTTCTGAATCCACGGCGGAAAACCGTTTTTCCTTCGGCGCCCGCCGCCTCAGGCGTGCGCGGCGCCCGCGTGCGCGCCGGCCCGCGCCCGCTCCAGCGTCAGGCGCTGCAGCGCCCCGCTCAACAGCACCGCCGCCACCGTCAGCCCGACCACCAGCCCGATCCAGAAGCCGGCCGCCGCCACGCCGGTTGCTGCGCCGGCGCCCACGGCAGCCATTGCGGGGCCAGCCCCAGCCAGCAGCCCAGCGGCAGCGCGAAGCCCCAGAACGCCAGCAGCTGGATCTGCATCGGCTGGCGCGACACCTTGTAGCCGCGGATCGCGCACGAGGTCGCGACCTGGGTGGCGTCCGACAGCTGGAACAGCGCGGCGAACAGCAGCAGCTGCACGCACAGTTCCTGCACCGCCGGGTCGGAGGTGTAGGCGGCGGCGATCTGCCGGCGGCACAGCACGATGAACAGCGCCGACAGCACGGCGAACGCCAGCGACATGCCCACCCCGGTCCAAGCCACGTAGCGGGCCCGCGCCGGCCGGCCTTCGCCCACCGCCTGGCCGACGCGGGTGATCAGCGCGATGCCAAAGCTGAGCGGCACCATGAACACCAGCGAGGAGAAATTCAGCGCGATCTGGTGCGCCGAGATCTGCACCACGCCGTAGCGCGCGATCAGCAGGCTGACCGCGCCGAACGCGCTGACCTCGGCGAAATAGGTGACCCCGATCGGCAGCCCCAGCCGCAGCATCGAGCGGATCTCCGGCCAGTACGGCCATTCCCAGTGGGTGAACGGATAGGTGGCGCGGTAGGCCGGCGCGACGCGCATCCAGGCCAGCATGGCGGCCAGCATCAGCCACATGCACAGGCCGGTGGCGACCGCGCAGCCGACCCCGCCCAGCCTGGGCAGGCCCCAGTGGCCGAACACCAGCAGCCAGTTGACGAACACGTTGAAGCACAGGCCCAGGATGGCGATCAGCATCACCGGCTTGGTCTGGTTGATGCTGGTGCTGTAGCCGTACAGCGCGCGGTAGGCGGCGAACGGCGGCAGGCCGATGCTGATCGCGTGCACGAACAGCGTGGCCTGGCCCTGCACATAGGGCGTCAGGTGCAGGTGGCCGAACAGCACGGTGGCCAGGTTGGCCAGCAGCATGGCCAGCACGCCCACGCCCAGCGCCTTCCACAGCGACTGCCGCACCGCGTGCGGAATCTTGCCCAGCTCGCCGGCGCCGACATCGTGCGCCACCACGCTGTTAATCGCCATCATGGTGCCGCTGACCGTGACCAGCACGATCGACCAGATCGACGCCCCCAGCGACACGGCGGCCAGCTCGTCGGCGCTGGCGTGGCCGGTCATCGCCACATCGGCCACGCCCATGCCCACCGTGGCCAGCTGGCCGATCAGCATCGGCCAGGCCAGGCGCCACAGGGCTGCCGCTTCGCGGCGGAGGGAGTGGGGAGGAGACGGGTCTGGCATGTGCGGCGGTCGTGAATGGACGGGCAACAATTCTACCCCGGCCCGGACCGCTCCGCCGCGCTGTATCATTACATTTTCTTGCAAATTAGCCATATTGCCTTGTCGGCCAACGCGCTAGCATAAGCGTTGTCCGTGCATGGCACCGGCTGTTCAACTTTTTACCTGAGCGATATTCATCATGAAACCATTCCTGCACCGTCTGACCCGCGCCGCCCTTGTCCTGGCCGTCGCGGCCGCCGCCACCGCGCACGCGGGCGAGCTGACGCTGTTCACCCACTCCAACTTCGCCGGCCCGCCGCTGACGCTGCGCGGCAGCGTGCCGGACCTGGACCAGCTGGGCTTCAACGACCGCGCCTCCAGCGTGGTGGTGCGTTCCGGCACTTGGCAGCTGTGCGAGCATTCCGAATACCGCGGCCGCTGCATGGTGGTCGAGCGCGGCGAGTATCCGGTGCTGGACGGTTTCAACGACGTCATCTCGTCGGTGCGCGAGATCAGCAACGGCGGCGGCCGCGACTACCGCGACGACGACCGCCGTGGCGACCGCGACGGCGGCTACGGCTACGGCCACCACCGCGAACCGATCGTGCTGTTCTCCAAGTCCGGCTTCGGCGGCGCCAAGCTGGGCCTGCGCGACGCGGTGCGTACGCTGGACCAGTACGACTTCAACGACCAGGCCAGCTCGGTCATCGTCAACGAGGGCCGCTGGGAGCTGTGCGAGCACGCCGACTATGGCGGCCAGTGCATCGTGCTGGAGCCGGGCCGCTACGAATACCTGGACAATATGAACAACCGCATTTCGTCGCTGCGCCGGATACGTTGACCGCCATGCGCTATCATGCAGGCCACCATCCCGATTTGGAGACCCTGTCATGAAACGACTTGTCTGCGCCACCCTGCTGGGCGCCGCCGCGGCGGCGCAGGCGGGCGACATCACGCTCTACACGCGTACGCATTTCGGCGGGCCGGCGCTGCAGCTGCACGGCTCGGAGCCCGACCTGGACAAGCTGGGCTTCAACGACAAGACCTCCAGCGTGGTCGTGCAGAGCGGCACCTGGGAGGTGTGCGAGAACAAGCACTACAAGGGCCGCTGCCTGGTGCTGGAAAAGGGCGAATACGCCGAGCTGAAGAATTTCAACGACATGATGTCCTCGGTGCGCGAGCTCGAAGCGAGGCCGCCCGCCAAGGACAAACGCGTACAGAAGTGACAAACGGATGCCGCCGATCAGCGATCGGCGCTAGACTGTGACGGACGCAAGACGGGAGCGCGCAACGTGGAATACAAGGATTACTACCAGACCCTGGGTGTGCCGAAGACGGCCACCGAGGAGGAGATCAAGAAGGCCTACCGCAAGCTGGTCCGGAAATACCATCCGGACGTCAGCAAGGAGGCCGACGCCCAGCACAAGACCCAGGAGCTGAACGAGGCCTACGGCGTGCTGGGCGACGCCGAGAAGCGCGCCGCCTACGACGAGCTCGGACGCGGCCACCAGTACCGCGCCGGCCAGGAGTTCCGCCCGCCGCCGGACTGGGGGCGCGGCTTCGGCAACGGCAATGGCGGCGGCTTCGGCGGCGACGCCATGGGCAGCGACTTCTTCGCCGACCTGTTCGCCAACCTGGGCGGCGGCCGCCGGCGTCAGGCGCCCCGGCGCGGCGAGGACAGCCACGCCAGCATCAGCATCGACCTGGCCGACAGCTACCACGGCGCCACCCGCACCATCGGCCTGACGGTGGCCGAGCGGGACGCCCAGGACCGCATCCTCACGCGCGAGCGCAACCTCAGCGTCAACATCCCCAAGGGCGTGACGGCCGGCCAGCAGCTGCGCCTGTCGGGCCAGGGTCAGCCGGGCGCGGCCGGGCCGGGCGACCTGTACCTGGAAATCCAGTTCCGCCCCAACGCCCGCTACCGCATCGACGGCCGCGACGTCTACGAGACGGTGCCGGTGGCGCCGTGGGAGCTGGCGCTGGGCGGCGAGATCGACGTCGACACGCCGTCCGGCAAGGTCACCGTCACGGTGCCGGCCGGCTCGCAGAGCGGGCGCAAGCTGCGCCTGCGCGGGCGCGGCATCCCCGGCAAGACGGCCGGCGACCTGTACCTGCTGCTGGAGGTGGTGCTGCCGCCGGCCACCACCGACAAGGCACGCGAACTGTATCGAACGATGGCGCGCGAACTGGCGTTCAATCCGCGCGCGGGAGGATGAACATGGGACAAGCGATCCTGGACGCGGTGTTGATCGACGACGCCGCGCTGACCGTGGAGGAACTGGCGCAGGCCTGCGCCGTGGAGCCGGACTGGGTGGTGCAGCGGGTACGCACCGGCATCCTGCTCGACAGCGCCGACGGCGACCACGTGGCCTGGCGCTTCACCAGCGCCGACCTGGTGCGTGCGCGCCGGCTGTGCCAGATCGAGCGCGACTTCGACGCCAACGACGACGTCGCCGCGTTGGTGGTCGACCTGTCGGAAGAGATCCGCCGCCTGCGCGTCAAGCTCAGCGCCGCCGGAGTGAAATAGGGGCCGGCGCCGCCACGCCGGGCGGGGACGCGCCCAGCGGCGGCGGCCCCGGCTTGTTCGACGGCTTGGCCTCCCTGGGCGGATCGCTCAGGCGGTGATACATGTGGCTGACGCCCGGATCGCCCGCCACCGGCGCCGGCCGCATGTCGTGGTTGGGCGGCGGCACCGCCGGCTGCTCGACGTCGAGGAACTGCTGCATCAGCCAGCGCGTGGCCGGGCCCGGCTCCTCGTCGCCGCGCCGTATCACGTACAGCGGGAAGCTGAACGCGCTGCCCTCGCTGATCTGCAGCTGCACCAGCCGCCCCGCGTCCAGGTCCCACTGCACGAACTCGACCGGCATATTGCCCCAGCCGATACCGCTGCGCAGCAGCGCGTGCTTGGAGCTGAGGTCGCCCAGCCGCCAGTCGCGCAAGGCCAGCACGCCGAAGTCCTGACCCTTGGTCAGCGTGCTGCGGTCGGTCAGCACCAGCTGGGTGTGCTCGCGCAGCACCGCGCTCGGGATCACGCCCTCGATCTGCGCCAGCGGATGGTCGGGCGCGGCCACCGGCACCATGGTCACGTAGCCGCAGCTCTGGCGCTCGACGACGTCCTGCGTGCCCGGCATCCAGCCGCTGATGCCGATGTGGCATTCGCGCTCCAGCACCAGCTGGGTGACGGCGCCCAGCGCCTCGGTGCGCAGGCGCATCGCCACGGTCGGGAACTCCTGCTGGAAGGCGTGCAGGATACGCACCAGCTTGCAGGTTGAGAACATCACGTCCACCACCACCGACACCTCCGCCTCCAGCCCGGCCGACAGCGCCTTGGCGCGCGCCCGCATGCCGTCCACCTTGAGCGAGACCGCGCGGGCGTCGGCCAGCAGCGCCTTGCCGGCCTCGGTCAGCACCGGCTTGCGCTTGCTGCGGTCCAGCAGCGCGACGTTGAGCTGCTCCTCCAGGTTGGCGATGGTGTAGCTGATCACCGACTGCGTGCGGTGCAGCGCCCGTGCCGCGTGGGCGAAGCCGCCGTGGTCGATGACGGCGATGAACACACGCAGCTGGTCGAGGGAGGGGAGGCCGGGGTCGCGCATACGTTGCCTTGTGAGGGATATCGAATATATCGATAGGTAGGATTTAAATTTAGCCAGTTTCATCGATATTAAACTCGTTCTATGATGATTGCAATCACTCCCCACACGAAAGGTAATGACATCATGGCAAGCATCCTTCACATCAACAGCAGTGTTCGTCAAAACGGTTCCCTGTCGCGCCAGCTGGGCGGCGAGTACGTGGCCAAGTGGCAGGCCGCCCATCCGACCGGCACCGTGGTCACCCGCGACCTGGCCAGCAGCCCCGTGCCGCACCTGACCGAGCAGATGATGGGCGCCTACTTCACCCCGGCCGAGCAGCGCAACGCCGACCAGGCCCACACCATCAAGACCTCCGACGCGCTGGTGGACGAGCTGCTGGCCGCCGACACCATCGTCATCGGCGCGCCGATGTACAACTTCTCCGTCACCTCCGGCCTGAAGGCGTGGATCGACCACGTGGCGCGCGCCGGCCGCACCTTCCAGTACGGCGCCAACGGCCCCGAGGGCCTGGTGCACGGCAAGAAAGTGATCGTGTTCGTCGCCAGCGGCGGCGTCTACAGCGAAGGCCCCGCCGCCGGCTACGACCACGTCACCACCTACCTGCGCGCCGTGCTGGGCTTCCTCGGCATGACCGACGTCACCTTCGTGGTGGCCGAGGGCGTGGCCATGGGCGAGGAAGCGGTGGCCGCCGCCGTTGCCAAGGGCCGCAGCAAGATCGAGGCGCTGGCCGCCTAAGCCGCGCCGCTCCGCGCGCAAACTCCCCGTCGGCCGGTGCCGGCGGGGAGTTTTTTTTCGCCCCCGGCGGCCGGGTTGCACAAATTCACGCGGCTTGGCAGATAATCATCACTGTCGGCCCGCGCTATCGGGCAAAATCATATACAGTGAAGCAAGCATCGGAGCTCCAATGAAACGTAACCTGCACCTGCTGGTGATCGATCCGCAAAACGACTTTTGCGACCTGCCGGCCAGCCATTTGCCGCTCGACCCGGCCACCCGCGCGCCGCGCGCGCCGGCGCTGCCGGTGCCCGGCGCCCACCAGGACATGCTGCGCCTGGCCGGCCTGATCAACCGCGGCCGCGCCGGCCTGACCGCCATCAGCATCACGCTCGACTCGCACCACCGCTTCGACATCGCCCACCCGACCTTCTGGATCGCCCGCGACGGCGCGCCGGTGGCGCCGTTCACCGAGATCGGCGCGGCCGACGTGCGCGCCGAAAAATACCTGCCGCGCCATCCGGCCGCCCTGCCGCTGGCGCTGAACTACCTCGACAAACTGGAGGCCGCAGGCCGCTACCGGCTGATGGTGTGGCCGGTGCACTGCGAGATCGGCACCTGGGGCAACAACGTGCACGACGACGTGCGCGCCGCCTACGGCGCCTGGGAGGAGGCCGCGCTGGGCATCGTCGCCAAGCTGGCCAAGGGCTCCAACCCGTGGACCGAGCACTATTCGGCCGTCATGGCCGAGGTGCCGGACGCCGACGACCCCGACACCCAGCTCAACACCAAGTTCATCGCCTCGCTGGCCGAGGCCGACCAGGTCTACATCGCCGGCGAGGCCGGCAGCCACTGCGTCAAGGCCACGGTCGAGCACATCGTCGAGCATTTCGGCGACCAGCCGCTGTCCAAGCTGGTGCTGCTGACCGATTGCATCAGCCCGGTCGCCGGCTTCGAGCCGCAATACCAGGCCTTCCTGCTGGCGATGCAGGCGCGCGGCGTGCAGCTGCGGCAGGCGGCCGACGTGCTGCCCGAGCTGCTGGCCAACGCCGGCCGCGCGCTGGGAATGGACGACGCATGAGCCAGCCCATCGTCCGCAGCCTGCTGGAAACCGACCTGTACAAGTTCACCATGTGGCAGGCGCTGCTGCACGGCCATCCGAACTCGCACACCGAATACGAATTCGTCTGCCGCAACGCCACCGCCTATCCGCTGGCCGAGCTGCTGCCCGAGGTCGAGCGCGAGCTCGACCACCTGTGCTCGATGAGCTTTGCCGACGACGAGCTGGCCTACCTGCGCTCGCTGCGCTACATCAAGAGCGACTTCGTCGACTTCCTCACGGTGTTCCGTTTCCAGCGCAAATTCATCGACGTGCGCGCCGACGGCGACACGCTGGTGATCCACGCCGCCGGCCCGCAGGTGCACGTGATGGGCTTCGAGATCTACGTGCTGTACATCGTCAACGAGCTGTACTTCCGCCGCTTCGACCGCGAGGCCGCGCTGGCCGAGGGCCGCGCGCGCCTGGACGAGAAGATCGCCGCGCTGAAAGCCTTCGGCGCCGAGCCGGCGCGGCGCAACCCGTTTGAATTCTCCGACTTCGGCACCCGCCGCCGCTACTCCAGCGCCTGGCACGATGAGGTGGTGCAGCGCCTGGCGCGCGAGGTGCCGCAATACTTCAAGGGCACCTCCAACGTCTACCTGGCGATGAAGTTCGGCCTGGTCCCGATCGGCACCATGGCGCACGAATACATGCAATCGTTCCAGGCCTTCGGCGTGCGGCTGCGCGACTTCCAGAAGGCCTCGCTGGAGGCGTGGGTGCAGGAATACCGGGGCGACCTCGGCGTCGCCCTGACCGACGTGGTCGGCATGGACGCCTTCCTCGACGACTTCGACCTGTACTTCGCCAAGCTGTTCGACGGCCTGCGCCACGACTCCGGCGACCCGGTGGTGTGGGGCGAGAAGGCGCTGGCCCATTACGGCGCGCTGCGCATCGACGCCAACACCAAGCGCCTGGTGTTCTCGGACGGCCTGAACCTGCAGAGCGCGATGGCGCTGTACCGCCACTTCGCAGACCGCATCATGACCGGCTTCGGCATCGGCACCCACCTGACCAACGACGTCGGCCTGACGCCGTTGAACATCGTCATGAAGCTGGTGTGCTGCAACGGCCAGTCGGTGGCCAAGCTGTCCGACTCGCCGGGCAAGACCCTGTGCAAGGACGAAACCTTCCTGGCCTATCTGCGCCAGGTGTTCAACCACCCGGCGGCCTGACATGGACGGCCTGCGCTACCTCTATCTGACCAACGCCGCGATGCTGGTCGTGATCGGGGTGGGGCTGCTGCTGGTCTGGCGCCGCCACCGCGGCCAGGTCCACTTGCGCGACATGAGCGGCTCGATGCTGTGCGCCGCGCTGCTGTCGGCCGGCTACCTGATGCGCGACGCCGCGCCGGCGCCGTACGCCATGCTGGGGCCGGTGCTGATGCTGGCCGGCGCCATCCCCAACCTGCTGCTGCTGGCCGTCAGCGTGAGCGGGCTGGCCGGGCGCCGCCTGCCGCGCGCGGCCGCCGCGCTGATCGCGCTGGGCACCGCCGCCGCCGTGCTGGCGCCCGAGCCGGCCGGCCAGCTGCGCTGGTGGCCGCTGTGGGACCTGGCCGTGCTGGCCGTCCTGGGCGCGCTGGCCGCGCGCTGGCTGTGGCGCAGCCATCGGCTGGAACGGTGGCTGGGGCCGCAGTTGATCCTGCTCGGCCTGAGCCAGCTGCTGCTGGTGGTGTACGGTGACGCCGGCATGGCGCCCAATCTGTGCGCCGCCGTGCTGCTGCGGGCCGGCATCGGCATCTTGTACGGGCTGTCCGCGCTGGAGGGCGGGCTGCGCGAGGCCGGCAAGCTGGCGGCCCGCTTCCAGCTGCTGACCGAGCACTCGGTGCAGGGCGTGGTGGTCACCGACGGCAAGCGCATCCTGTACGCCAATCCGGCGGTGCGCGCCATCTACGGCCTGCCGCTGGGGCAGGGCAACTTCACGGTGATCGCCGACCTGCCGCCGGAGAGCTTCAGCGACGAACAGCTGCTGCGCCAGCACCGCCTGCTGCAGGAGGGCAAAGTCGACATCGCCAGCTGGGAAGGGCGGCGCGAGGTGGCCGGCGGGCGCGAGCTGGAGCTGCGCTTCGAGGCGTGGCGGGTCGAATGGGACGGGGTGGGCGCCACCCAGATCCTGATCACCGACGACACCGAGCGCAACGCCAGCGCCCGCGCGCTGGTGCACCAGGCCACGCACGACAAGCTCACCGGCCTGCCCAACCGCACCGTGCTGATCCAGCGCCTGAAGGAATACTGCTACCTGGCCGACGGCTCGCTGCACTGCACGCTGGTGGTGCTCAACATCGACCGCTTCAAATTGTTCAACCAGAGCCAGGGCCACGTGACGGGCGACCACGTGCTCAAGGCCTTCGCCGCCAAGCTCAAGGAGGCGCTCGGCGCGCGGGCCGAGCTGATGCGGCTGGGCGGCGACGAATTCGCCATCGTCGATCCCGACGAGGGCAACGCCGACGACATCGCCGAGCGCCTGCACAACGCCTGCCTGCAGGCGGTCAAGGTGCCGGCCGGCGAATACTTCATCGACGCCTCGATGGGCATGGCGGTGTTCCCCGACAACGCCGGCAACGCCGAAGCGCTGCTGCGCGCCGCCAACGCCGCCATGTACCAGGCCAAGCGCACGCCAGGCACCGCGCTGGCGATGGCCGAGCAGCGCTTCGAGCAGATGTCGAGCAAGAGCCTGGACAACGAGCAGGCGCTGCGCAAGGGCATCCGCAACCGCGAGATCTACCTGGACTACCAGCCCAAGATCGACGCCGTCAGCGGCCGGCTGCTGGGCTTCGAGGCGCTGGCGCGCTGGCTGCGGCCGGGCGTGGGCACGGTCAGCCCGGTGGAGTTCATCGCCATCGCCGAGCGCACCGGGCTGATCCCGGAACTGGGCGGCATGCTGCTGGAACAGGCCTGCCGCCAGATCGCCATCTGGTGCGCCGACCAGGGCGACTGCGTGCCGGTGGCGGTCAACGTCTCGCCGATGCAGCTGCTCAACCGGGGGTTCCTGGAGCTGGTCGAGCGCATCCTGGTCGACACCGGCATCCCGCCGCGTTGCCTGACGCTGGAGATCACCGAAAGCGCGGCGGTCGACAACCTCGACGACACGCGGCTGCAGCTGCAGCAATTGAGCGCGTTGGGCATCGACGTCGCGATGGACGATTTCGGCACCGGCTTCTCGTCGCTGAGCATGCTGCGCCAGCTGCCGCTCAGCGGGGTCAAGATCGACCGTGGCCTGATCGACCCGCTGCCGGCGCCGGACGCGGTGGCGGTGGTCAAGGCGATCTGCCAACTGGCCGCCGCGCTCGACCTGCAGGTGGTGGCCGAAGGCATCGAAACGCTAGAGCAGGCGGTGTCCGCGCGTGACTGCGGCTGTCACGCGCTGCAAGGCTTCTTCTACGCCCGGCCGCTGACCGTGGCCGACGCCGGCGAATGGATGCGCCGCGAGCAGGCCGAAGCGGCCGCCGGCGGCGCGCTGGCCGGCTAATCCCGGTTCAGGCCGGATTGGCGCCGAACTCGCCCATGATGGCGTCCGCCTTCGCGCCCTCGTCCGCATCGTAGATATCGATGGTCAGCATGGCGCCGCTGCGTTCGCGCGCGTGCGCGGCAGCGGCCGGCCCGCCCGGCGTGAGCGAATCGAGCAGGTTGCCGACCATGCTGGTCGACACGCTCGGCGGCAGCGTCACATGCTTGGTCAGCTTGACGCAGGACGGCGGGAAGCCGCTCGCCAGCAGCGCGCTGCGGGCGCTTTCGGCGTCGGTCACCTGCTCGAAATTGCGGTGGATGGTACGTGTCATGATTAGCCTCCGTCTTGAGACTGCACAGTCGTGTTGGCGTTAAAAGCCGGCCACCACGGTTTCAAAATGTTCCACTTTCGGTGGCTGGGCGAAATGGCTGCCCACCAGTCCGCGCCAGACCAGGAAGCCCTCGCTGCCGCGGAAATCGACCACATGGTTGTCCAGCGTCTGCCAGCCCACCACCAGATGATACGTGTCCGGCGTTTCGATGTCGCGGTCCAGGCGCATCGACAGGCAGCCGGTGGCGGCCTTGAACACGGGGACCGCCTCGGCCACCGCGGCCTGGAAAGCGGTATGGGATTCGGGCTTAATGTACAACTCGGCGATTTCATAGATCATAGTAGGGGCATTCCTTTCAAGATACGCCTCTATTGTGCCTCAAGCGCGGCCGGCGTGCGCAAGATGAACAGCATTGCCTGCTGGGCCAGTTGCTTGACGTCGACGCCGCTGCCCGGTTTGTACCATTGCACGGTCCAGTTCAGCGCGCCGAAGATCAGCAGGCGGTCGAACTGCGAAGGCATGGCCCAGTCGCCGGAGCGGTGCAGGGCGGCGATGGCCTCGTCCCACACCGCCTCGTAGCGGTCCTTGAGGGCGACGATGCGATCGCGCGCGGGCTGGTCCAGCGAGCGCCATTCGTACAGCAGCACGGCGATGAAATGATGGTCGGGCGCCAGCAGCGTATGCAGATGGGCCTCGACCAGCTGGCGCAGCAGGTCGCGCGGCGGCAGCGGCTGGCTGGCGATGGCCTCGATCTCGGCCAGCGAGCGGGCCAGGCCTTGTTCCATGATGGCGGTCAGGATGTCCTGTTTCGACTTGAAATGGTAGAACCAGCTGCCGGCCTGGATGCCGGCGGCGGCCGCGATCTCGCGCACGGTGGTGTTGTCGTAGCCTTTGGTGCGGAACAGCAAGGCCGACTTTTCCAGCAACTCCGCGCGCAAGCCGCCGCCTTCCCCTTTCTGGGGCCGACCGCGTTTCTTCGGGGCGGGAGCGGCTAGGGCGTCGGACATGATGTGGATCAGGTTCGGGGAGTGTGGCTTTCATTTTAATGCAGCGTCCGCTTCGCACCGAGAAAAACCGTGCGGAGCGGGTGGTTTGTGCTGCGTTGCAACAACGCTGCGCAAGGAGGGGCTTGAGGCAGATCAGTAGTGTGGCTTGGAGGCGGCATTAAGCTATCCGGACAGGGTAGGGGCCGTGTGATGAAGGCGAAAAAATATCGTGTTAGCTCAGCTTGACAATGGCGATCGCGGTATCGAGGATAAGGATATGGAACCGGGGATAGAGACGTTGAGGCAGGAGCTGGGCTTGGGCTTCAAGGAAGTCAATACCCGGATAGATGAGACGCGTCGCGACGTCAGCGTGCGGATTGACGAGTTGCGCAAGGAGACTGCCGACAATTTCAAGATGGTGGATGCCAAGATTGAGCAGGTCAGAAAGGAAGCAAAGGACAATTTTGAGCAGGTTCGCAAGGAAACAGCGGACAATTTCAGGTTAGTCGATTCCAAAATTGAACAGGTTCGTAAGGAAAGTGCTGACAATTTCAAGCTGGTTGAAGTCAAGATTGAGCAGGTCCGTAAGGAAATGGCGGACAATTTCAAGCATGTTGACGCCAAAATTGAGCAGGTCCGTAAGGAAATGGCGGACAATTTCAAGCATGTCGACGCCAAAATTGAGCAGGTCCGCAAGGAAGCCGCTGATAATTTCAAGCTCGTCGATGTCAAGTTTGAACAGGTCCGTAGGGAAACCGCAGATCACTTCTTGGCAGTGGACGCAAAAATCCACGAGTGGCAGAGAGACTCCACTGCGCGGCTGGACGGCATGCATAGGGATATCAGCAGTCGCATTGACAATATGCACAGGGAGACCAACGCCCGTATCGACACATTGATCTACGAAAGCCAGAAGCGCATGGATCGCAGCGATGCCCAGTTCCGTTGGCTGGTCGCGCTGATCATCTCTAGCTTCCTGGGAATTTTCGGTCTGCTGGCCAGGACCGGGGTTCTTTAGCGAATGGGGGTGTTGGTGCCGGTATATTTCCCGACCGCCGGCGCCGGTAGTAGCCGCCTCTGGGAGGCGCTAAATGGTCGTTCTGTGTGAGAACTGCGCTCATCATAACGGGCAAATATGACGGGCGTTTGACGTCTCGCCGAGCGGGGTGTGCGCGGTCGGGGAAAGTGCGGTAGAATGGAGTTCTGTGGGGTCGACCTGGCTTCGACGTGGGTTGCAAAGCAGAGCAGGGCATACCGAGGGCTGGTTACCTCGTAAATACACCCAGAAAAACTTAACTGCAAACGATAACTCGTACGCACTGGCAGCTTAATTGCTGTTAGCTCCTAAACGCTTCTTCCCTGGGGCGGACCGTTAAAAGTCATGGAGTCATTTACAGGGAATCGCGCTGCAACGGGTCACTTGAAGCGGCGTTAAATCTAAGGTGAATCGCTAGTCCAAAACGTGCACGTCCGTGTTGTACTGGTTAAATTAAATGATAGTGCTAAGTATGTAGAACTGTCTGTAGAGTGCTTGCGGACGCGGGTTCGATTCCCGCCGACTCCACCACTGAACAATGCAAGACCTTCCAACGCCGTCCTCGTGACGGCGTTTTTCTTTGGGTCTCCCTCTGGGAGACGTCTCCGGGCATACCTAGTTTTCCTGTGCCAGCTCAAAACTGCGGGGGGCTTAGTGGGGGTATTCTCCAAAAACAGATGGAGGGTCGTAGCATGCGCGGGGGTATTGCGACAGGGAAATTGACTGACAAGGCGATAAAGGCTTTTGTTGCCAGAGCTGAAATTGGCCGGAAGTTAGCCGACGGCGGCGGCCTGTATCTGTTCATCACGCAAGCCGGCAATCCGACCTGGCGCATCAAGTATCGGCTGGACGGCAAGGAGAAAGTTTATTCCATCGGTCCGTACCCGCTGATATCGCTTGCCGCCGCTCGGCTGGAATGGGGCGAGGTCAAGGCAAAAATTTTGGCAGGTAAAGATCCTGTTGATAGCCGTCGCTTGGCGCGCGTATCCCGCTCTACTGCTGCCGGCCATACCGTCGAAGTGGTGGCCGGAGATTGGCTGAATATGAAACGGACGGAGTGGAGCGAGACGCACCACGTCAAGTCCGCTCGGGCGTTCGAACGCGACGTTTTTCCCTTGCTGGGCAAACTGCCGATTAGCGCCGTCACCCCGGCCATGGTTGCGACGACCATTCAGACGATCCAGAATCGGGACGTGTTGGAAACAGCCTCTCGTATCCTGCAGCATCTCAACGGCGTATTTCGCTACGCGCAGGCAAAAGGGCTATGCCGCGACAACCCGGCCGCACCGGTCAAAGAGATACTGCCACGCAAGAAGAACGGCGGCCATATGGCTGCCTTGCTTGACTGGCCATCGCTTGGGGATGTTCTGCGTCGTGCAGAACTGGCCCGGCTGTCGAACGCCGTGCGGCTGGCCCATAGGTTATGCGCCTTCACTGCCGCGCGCATCGGAAATATCGTTGAGGCAGAGTGGAGCGAATTTCATCTCGACGATGAACAGCCGACCTGGATAATTCCGCGTTCTAAAATGAAGGTAGTCAGCAGGGCGATCGATCATCGCATCCCGCTGTGCACGCAGATCGCTGAAGAGATGCGCCAGTGGCAGACCATGACGTGCTCGCGCAAAAGTCTCTACGTGTTCACGTCACCAACGGGAGCACGTCATATAGGCCGTGAATCCGTCGAGAAGGTCTACCGAGTGACACTTGGCCTCGCTGGCAAGCATTCACCGCATGGCTGGCGCAGCGCCTTCTCTACACTGGCGCGCGACAACGGCTTTGAGCGCGATGTAGTGGAGCTGGCGCTGGATCACGCCCACGACAACGAAGTTGTACGCGCCTACGACCGGGGCGAACGTTTCGCGCAGCGGGTTCTGCTCTATCGTTGGTGGGGCGATATGCTGCACGCCGCGCAAAGTGGTGCTCGGATTATCCCGCTCGACGCCGCACGCCACTAGGGCCCACGATTTGCGCGAACACGGCTCTCGACCCATGCCTGCACTTCCTCTTTCACCCATCCCGCTGCATTGGGTGTGATCTTGATCTGGCTCGGGAATTGCCCGCGCTTGGCGTAAGCGTAGACCGTGCTGCGCGAAAGCCCGCAGATCGCGAGCACTTCGGGTAAGCGTATCAGGTGCATATTCGTAGGTTCCATGATTACCTCCTTCGTTTGTTTGGATACGATACGATGCGCCGTTGTCCGTGCAAGTGCCAGTCGAAATGAGCGGGTTTATCGCGGGCCTTTTCCCATCAGCGTTCGACAAATAAATCGGCGAATATTTTATACCGGTGATGCCGGCACGGTGCCAGGTGGAGGACAATATGCTTTTCGACGCGAAGGGATCGCCTTTCGCGCAACTTGGCATCACGCCAAGCGTCTGCGCTCGTCACGCGCCCTTAGATAATGCATTCGTGCATAGCTTCATCTTAGATCGGCTTCGCCTTTGAGCGAGCCCGCGATCAGCCTGGATAGGCTGCATCCATATTGCGCATCCTTCCCTCGAGGACGATGCGCGTCACATCGTGCGCATTCACGCACCGTCCCCACCTCACGCGGCGATCTGCCGCCGCGTGCATGTCGATACGCCGCCATAGTCTGCGGCGCAAATCGCGCGTCGTTACTGGCGGCCTGCTGCCAGTGACGACGCGCTAGCAACCAAGCGCTATATGGGCTCCGTCGCTGTTTTCTCAGTGACGGCGGCCAGTGACAGCGGATCTACCGCTGTCAGCGCAGCAGAACGCTGCTTGCCAATCATGCCCCTCGTGGGCCGACGACGTGTGCGAGGCACACCCCATGGACCCTGGGTAACTGGTCCCACCGCGATCAGGCTTCTACAAGGAGCGGATCGCGGCGCCATACGCGCATGCGGCGCGGGCAAGCAGTGAACATACCGCATACACGGGAGTGGTGTCCCGGGGCCTTTACAAACCGTCCTTGCTGCGGCAAGCACGGTGGCCAGAAACACTCACCTGACTCGATCACACCAAGTTTGATTTTAGGAGCATGCGATGCGCGACTTGAACTATCAACTTAAGCAGCTGTGCGACCGCAATCGTGACGGCAGCTATGCCACGCAGTCCGACCGCGCGCGGATACTCTCGCACGTGGCGAACCAGCTGCATGATCTCGGATACCGCCATATGAGTGCTGACAGTCTGCGTCCCAAGCATGTGGATGCGCTTGTGCAGCAGTGGAAGGCCGATGGCGTCAGCGCCGGCACGATGAAGAACCGTATGAGTGCCATGCGATGGTGGGCGCAGAAGATCGGCAAGGACAACATCATCGTGCGCGACAATGGCAGCTACGACATCGACAAGCGCACTTTTGTTACCAACATCTCCAAGGCCAAGGTGCTTGATGATGCGTGCCTGGCGAAGATCACGGATGCATACACGGCGATGTCCCTGCGGTTGCAGTCCGCGTTTGGCTTGAGGCGCGAGGAGAGCATCAAGATCGTTCCAGCGTTGGCCGATGACGGTGATCGACTGAAGCTCAAGGACACGTGGACTAAGGGTGGGAAGTATCGCGAGATAGCCATCCGCACCCCTGAACAACGCACCGTGCTCAATGAGGCCAAGCGGTTTGCCGTTGGAGGTAGTCTCATTCCGTCTAACCTGAGTTATCGCGATCAGCTTCAGCGCTTTCGCGCACAATGCGACAAGGCAGGCATCCACGGAGTTCATGGACTGCGGCATCGCTACGCACAGGACCGTTACCACCAACTTACGGGAAGGCAAAGCCCCGCCAGAGGCGGTCCCCGTTCGCATCAACTCAGTCAGGAACAAAAGCAGAAAGATTTATCAGCGCGCTTGTTGCTGTCGGAAGAGCTGGGACACGACCGAGGCCAAATCACAGCAGTCTATCTGGGGCGTTAGCGCTAGAAGCTGCTCGCTCGTGTTTGTCTGAACAATGCATTGTGACAAAGCGTGAAGTTTTCACAAGAGCAAGATGTTATGCTGCATGTTATGTGATATTCACTTGGCGAATTGCGACCAGTTAGAAGCATGGGACGGTATTGATGAACATGTCCAGCTCGAAGAGTTGGTTCAACGGATTGTGATGTATCGACAGTAGTGGGCCAATCGAGGACACCAGTCCGACCTTAAGTCCGACTACTAGATAGATTCCTATAAAGAATAGCAGCATGGCGAACTCCCCCGCAGCACGCAGCCGATTGGCTAAATTTTTTGCTAGCGCAAGATTTACCGTTCGCTGAGGCTTTGAGCCCTCAGGTCGCAGTCGGCAAGGTGGGGCAGCTTTGTGCTTGTGGATGCTACGGCTTTGCATTTGAAGTACCAACTGATGTCGACTTCTTATCGTTGTAGCCAGGTGCGGGGGTATTTTATGAGGTGGTACTAAGTTCTAACTTTTCCGAAGAGATTAATTTGCTTTTATCTACCAATGAGCGAGGCTGCTTGAGTTGGGTCGATGTGATCTACGGAGCATGCAATATCGAACCTATGCTAGAAGGGGTTGTGCCTGGGCCAGTAACTGGTATTTGGCCAGGAACTCGTAAGGACCTGTCAACTTTTAAAGTAGCGGTCAAGCAGCCCACAAAAAGTTGGTGGACGCTTGGCCACAGACGCTAATGGCCACAAGTGACAATAGAACTCTCATGCGGCCTCAGCTAAGCGGTTCTCCAGGGTATTGCTGACCAAGTTAAAAATATGACCGGACTAAGTTACAATGATGCTTTAGTAACTTTCTCTCTCCGGATATCCGTGGCTCCCAGCCCAACCCTGAGGGCTGGACCGAGTTTCATTTCGAGTATAAAGATGAATCCAGTTAAATTGTTTTGTACCATCATTGTTTGCATCGTTATTACCGGTTGCGCCAGCACGCGGCCTGAAAATCTCTCCAAGACCGGACGGAACGAAGAAATCGTGCTGAACGAGCGGATATCGACTGTGTCGTACCGTGGGATGCACGTGCGATGCGAAGAAGGCGCGCTTCCGGGCGTTTATGCGGCAACCAGCGAAGATGCTGATGGCGTCTACTATTTTGGCAAGGAGCGCGCTATATGGATGACCAACGAAGTGATCCAGCCCAAGCCACGATTATTTGTCGGTGGAATTTATGTGCCGAAAAACAAAGCAAACGCGCCACGATTCTTTCATATTTTCGAAAAAGAAATCCATACTACTGACAATATCGATAGTTTTGTGCAACAGCGTATTGTCCAGTCCGCCGTAATGCCGTCGGGTGGTAACACAAACGCTGGCGTGGGCGTGAACGTTGCAGGCAACGTAATTGCTGGAGCATTGATTGGCGCGTTAATTGACAACGCCGTCGGGCAAATCGATATGTATCCCCCGATCGAGGACAACGATGTCAAACGTAAGATATACGCAGGAATACGTCCAGCAGATACAGCGCAGTAGGATGGTAGGCTGGACCTTAATCCGCTTAGCTACGATACGCCTGCTGATCGTCGGATGAGTATTGTGCTTTTGGCAGCGGTAGGCATGTTGTTTGAGGTTTTGCGACGAGAGCCGATCCGCAGTTATTTATCTGAAACCAAGCCGGTCCCATCCCTTCCTATTGCTGAGGGGGTATTGATGGGGATATTTATATTCAAGACCCTTATTTTTTCTCTCTAAAACATTGATTTTAAATAGATTTATTTACTGAGTTCGATTGACGCCGACCACTGGATTAAAAACAAAGCCCCGCCAGGCGCAAGCCTGGCGGGGCTTTGTTTTTAATCCCATTGCTGGCGCTGGGCGGGAATCGAAACTGCGGGACGCGGGGCGTATGGGGGCGCTCCGCATGCGTGGCGCTCGCGAGCGGGTTGCGCTGCAAGCGCAACCCTCTCCGATTCGTCTGACTAGGAAAATCGCCGAAGGCGATTTTTTTCCTCTCAGCATCAAATTCTGCGTAGAACTTTGATCCAATTTAACACGCTGTTTTTGCTATAGCTTTAGTGTGATAAAACTATATTTTAGCTATAATTCTCGTGAACTCAATCTTCTGGATGCCTTAGGCCATGCGTCAGCTTCGCAAGATCGCGGAACAAGCGAAGCGGAGGCCATCTTTTGAAATTGACCAGCGTGGCCACCCGATTATCGTCACAATCTCGCAAGTGAGAAAGCGAAATGAACGCACCTATTCACGTTCAGTTCTTGAACGGGCCGGATGGCTTGCCGGCGTTTGCCGTCATCCCCTATGGCGATTATCTGAACATGACCAAGCGCCAGCCGGAGCGTCTCGTTCCGAACGAAGTAGTCGGCAAGGTCATCAAAGACGGCCTCAGCCCGATCCGCGCCTGGCGCGAACACCTGGGGCTGACGCAAGTAGAAGTTGCCGGGCGCCTGGGCATCGCACAGTCGTCCTATGCAGTCCAGGAGAGCAGCGCCAAGCTGCGCAAGTCGACTCGCGAAAAAATCGCCGGGGTATTGGGCGTCTCGTTAGAGCAGCTGGACTTGTAAGGTCGTTCGAAGCCGCCCGGCGCGACTGCTCCGGCAAGCCCAGCGGCGCGCTGGTAGAATCCCATCATGCTCAAATTCGCCCAACCCCAACTCGATGAAGACACCATCCAGGCCGTAGCCGCTGTGCTGCGCTCGAACTGGATCGCCACAGGCCCCAATGTGACCGAACTTGAACGCGCCTTATCGGAAAGCTTCAACGGCCGCCCGACGCGCGTGCTGACGTCGGCCACGGGCGCGATGGAGATCGCGCTGCAAGTCTGCGGCATCGGTCTCGGCGATGAGGTGATCACCTCCGCGCAAAGCTTCTTCTCCGCGATGAACATGATCGTCAAGGTCGGCGCCACGCCGGTGTTCGTCGATTGTGAGCTGCACACCCGCGCCATCGACCTTGCGCAGGTGGAGGCGGCCATCACGCCGCGCACCAAGGCCATCATGCCGACCCACTTCCCCGGCGCGCTGGGCGACATCGACGCCTTGTACGCGCTGGCCAAACGCCACCAGCTGCGCGTGATCGAAGACGCCGCGCTGGTACAAGGCTCATACTGGAAAGACCAACCGATCGGCGGCTTCGGCGACATCGCCACCTTCAGCTTCCACCCGAACAAAAACATGACCACCATCGAAGGCGGCGCCATCGTCGTCGCCAGCGAGGACGAGGCAAAGCTGGTGGACCTGCTGCGCTTCCACGGCATCCAGCGCCTGCCGGACGACACGCGCGACGTCGCCATGGCCGCCGGCAAATTCAACATGTCCGATGTATCGGCGGTGATCGGCATCCATCAACTCAAGCAGCTGCCGCGCTTCCTCGAACAACGCGCCGCGCTGGCCGAACGCTACTTCGAAAAATTCCCGCCGCTGTCCGGTGTCGTGCTGCCGCCGCGCGGCCAGCCGCGCCAGAGCTGGAACATGTTCAATGTGCTGATCCCCTACGAACAGTTCGGCCTCACGCGCAAGAGCTTCCGCGCCGCCTTGCAGGAGCAGGGCGTTGGCACCGGCATGTCGTACGAAGCCTGCCACCTGACCACCGTCGGCCGCGGCTTCGGCTACACCGATGGCCAGTTCCCCATCGCCGAGCGCATCGCGCGCGAGACCGTCACCCTGCCGCTGCACGCGGCGATGATGCTTGAAGACGTCGACCACGTCTGCGCCGTGGTCGCGCAGGTCCTCAAGGCCTGATCACATGCCGGGCGCCGGCACTTCCGGGATCTGGTTGCGCAGGCTGGCGTTGATGCTGTTCCAACCCTTGATCACGGCGATGCTGTAGCTGATCTCGGCGATCTCGTTGTCGGTGAAATGCTGCTGCAGCAGGGCGAAATCCTCGTCGCTCGGATGACGGTGCGGGATCGCGTTGACCGCCTCTGCCCAGTTCAGCGCCGCGCGTTCGCGGTCGCTGAAGAAGGGCGCCTCGCGCCAGCCGGCGACGGCGTTCAGGTGGCGCGGATCGGCTTCCTGCTTGATCAGGTCGCGCCAGTGCATGTCGATGCACACGCCGCAGCCGTTGATCTGCGATACGCGCAGGTTGATCAGCTCCACCAGGCGCGCGCCCAGCGAACTTTTCTTGATGGTGCCGGACATCGTGATCATGGCGTGCAGCTGATTTTGCGCCAGTTGGAAGAATGCGATGCGTGGAGCGTGGTTCATGATGAGTGCCTTTCAGTCAGCGGGGGCGCACCATTGCGCCCTCCATACCTGTAAGACGCCCCGGCTTCGCGTTCTGTGACAGCCCACCGAAAAAAATCTCAAATAATTTGCGGCAGCGCGGTCAGCTTGTCCGGATTGCGCATGATGAAGATCGCGACGATGCGGCCATCCTCCACCTGGAACGACTGCGCCGATTCCAGCTTGCCGTCCACGTAGCGCAGCAATCCCGGCGTGCCGTTGACGCGCGCCGGACGATAGACCACGCGATTCGGATTCTCGTTTTCCAGCGCCCAGTAGATGCCGGCCACGCGCCCCGCGCCGTGCAGGATGTGGGTGAACGCCCGGACCTTGCCGCCGCCATCGGCCACCAGCTGCACGTCGCCGTCCATCATCGCCTTCATGGCCGCGCGGTCGCCGACCCTGGCCGCCTCCATGAAGCGCACCAGCAGCTCGCGGTGCTGCTCCTTCGGCACCTCGAAACGCGGCTTCTGCTGCTGCACGCGCTCCTGCGCGCGATGCACCATCTGCCGGCAGGCCGATTCGCTCTTGCCCAGCATGCCCGCGATATCGGCGTAATCATGCTCGAACACCTGCCGCATCAGGAAGGCCGCGCGCTCCTCCGGCGACAGGCGCTCCAGCACCCACAGGAAGGCCATCGACACTTCGCTCGCCAGCTCCGCGCTGCTCTCCGGCGTGTGCTCGTCCAGTTCCACGAGGGGTTCCGGCAGCCACCAGCCGACATACGATTCGCGCTCCGCCATGCGCGCGCGAAGACGGTCGATGGCGAGGCGGGTGGCGACGGTCACCAGCCAGGCCTCGGCCGATTGCACCGCCTGCTGGTCGCTGCCGTGCCAGCGCAGCCACGCGTCCTGCACCACATCCTCGGCGTCGGCGCGCGTGCCGAGCATGCGGTAGGCGATGGAGAACAGCCGCGGGCGCAGCGCGGCGAAGGCGGCCAGTTCGGCGGGGGAGGCGGTATCGGTCATGGCAAGTAAATATAGTGGTCCTCAGGTATAGACGCGCCAGCCGCCTATTCTGTGACATTTTGCATAAGCTAGTGCGATTAAATTCCTTGCGTGCGCGACCCGCTCCTCCTATCCTGCAAGATGCTCATTTTGCAATGCTAACCGGGAGACCCCATGAAGCTGGAAACCATCGCCGTCCACGGCGGCTATCAACCCGACCCCACCACGCGCGCGGTGGCGGTGCCGATCTACCAGACCGTCGCCTATGCCTTCGACGACACCCAGCACGGCGCCGACCTGTTCGACCTCAAGGTACCCGGCAACATCTACACCCGCATCATGAACCCGACCCAGGACGTGCTGGAGCAGCGCGTGGCCGCGCTGGAGGGCGGGGTGGCGGCGCTGGCGCTGGCCTCGGGCCAGGCCGCCGTGACCTACGCGATCCAGACCATCGCCGAGGCGGGCGACAACATCGTCTCGGCCTCCACGCTGTACGGCGGCACCTACAACCTGTTCGCCCACACGCTGCCGCAGTTCGGCATCACCACCCGCTTCGCCGACGCCCGCGACCCGTCCTCGTTCGCGGCGCTGATCGACGAGCGCACCAAGGCCGTGTTCATCGAGTCGATCGGCAACCCGCTCGGCAACATCACCGACATCGAGGCCATCGCCGCCGTCGCCCACCAGCATGGCGTGCCGCTGATCGTCGACAACACCGTCGCCACGCCCTACCTGCTGCGCCCCATCGAGCACGGCGCCGACATCGTCGTGCATTCGCTGACCAAGTACCTGGGCGGCCATGGCAATTCGATCGGCGGCGCCATCGTCGATTCCGGCAAGTTCCCGTGGGCGGAGCACAAAGAGCGCTTCAAGCGCCTCAACGAGCCGGACGTGTCCTACCACGGCGTGGTCTACACCGAGGCGCTGGGGGCGGCGGCCTACATCGGCCGCGCGCGCGTGGTCCCGCTGCGCAACACCGGCGCGGCGATCTCGCCGTTCAACGCCTTCCTGATACTGCAGGGGATAGAGACGCTGGCGCTGCGCATGGAGCGCATCACCGAGAACGCGCGCAAGGTGGCGCAGTTCCTCAGCGGGCACGCCAAGGTCAAGTGGGTCAACTACGCGGGGCTGGAGGATCACCGCGATCACGCGCTGGCGAAGAAGTACCTGGGTGGACGGCCGTCCGGCGTGCTGACCTTCGGTGTCGAGGGCGGGGTGCAGGGCGGGGCGCGCTTCCAGGATGCGCTGAAATTGTTCACGCGCCTGGTCAACATCGGCGACGCCAAGTCGCTGGCCTGCCATCCGGCGTCCACCACGCACCGCCAGCTCAACGAGGAGGAGCTGGCCAAGGCCGGCGTGACGGTCGACACCGTGCGGCTGTCGATCGGCATCGAGCACAGCGACGATCTGCTGGCCGACCTGGAACAGGCGCTGGCCGCGGTCTAGGACTTGGCCTTGACCTTGTCCGGCACGCGGGTGACCAGCACCTCGCCATCGTCGGCGATGGTGCAGTCGATGATGTGGCTGCGCGACACGCCCGCGTGGGCGGAAAACAGGTCATGGTATTTGCCCGGATTTTCCAGCCGCAGGTCGATGCGGAAGCTCTCCAGGTTGTTGATCTCCTTGATCTGGCGCACGCGCTGCTTGCGGATGTCGGCTTCCTTGTCGCTGCGGCCGTGCATCTGCGGGCCTTCGAAGTAGCGTATCAGCGCGCATTCGACGGCGTCGATGCGGTCCTTCAGCAGCACGTCGGCCGCCACCGGATTGTCGTTGGCCGGCAGTTCGGCCGGGTCGCCGTCGTCGGACATCACTTCCACGTTCATGCGCTGGATCAGCAGCAGCATGTCGTTGTCCTCGCTGTTGTTCTGGTGGACCCGCTGCACCGCCGGCAGGCGCGCGCGGGCCAGGCGGCCGAGCGGGTCCCTGGTCTGGCCGACATACTGCACCTTGCTCTGGAAGGTCAGCGTATTCTCGTATTGCTGCAGCACGTCGTGGATCGACAGCGCCTCGATCAAGCCGCCCCAGTTGAGCGTGATGAAGCGGTCGGTGACCACCACGCTGGGTTTTTTCAGCGTGGCCGCGAACGGCACTTCGAGCTCGATGGTGATGCTGTCGCGCTTGCCCTCGGCGCCCACCAGGATGGGCACCGTCAGCTTGAGCGAGAAGAAGCCCCAGCTGGTGCTGCGCGACGGGTCGAAGCGCACGCGCGGACGGTTGACGGCGAAATAGATCAGCCGTTTCTCCATCGTCGCCTCCAGGTCGAACTGCATGCGGCGCAGATGGCGCCCGACCGGGTCGCGGATGTCGGGGATTTCCGGGAAGCCGGCCACCAGGTCGTACCAGTGGAATTTGGCGTCGGCCACCGTCACCACCCAGGTCTGGGGCGCGGTGGTACGTTGCGGCATCAGCGGCAGCAACTCGTCGATCTGCTCGGCCGGCGCGGCCAGCAGGTCGTGGAACGGCTCCGGCGCTTCGGCGAACAAGGCGCCTACGCCCAACTCATCCAGCGACGGATCTGGATAGTCGTCCTCAGCGATTAAATCGCTCGTCATGGCCTGCGCTCCTGGATCGATGTAAGTATTTTCCACAGTATAGTCTGCTTCCTGGAACATTTCCATCTGGCAAGTCTATAGCAGTCGCAATCTTCACGCAATGTAACACCACGGCGGCCGGCACGCACGTGGCGGCCGCCAAACGGGCGCACCTCAGGTTTTGCCGGGTTTTGCCGGCGGCGGCATGGCGGCGACCATGGCCTGGCCGTCGGCGATGAAGCAGCTCAGCAGGTGCTGGCGGGCGCTGGCCACGTGTTCGGAGCACAGGTAGTTGTAGCGGCCGGCGTCCTCGTAATGCAGGTCGATGGTGTACTGCGTCAGGTTGTGCTGGGCCTGCAGCGCGGCCAGGCGGGCGGCGCGCAGCGTGCGCTGCTCGGCGGTGCGGCTGCGCGCGGAGGCGCCCTCGAAGTAGCTGACCAGCGCCGCCTCGATCAGTTCCATGCGCGTCTCCTGCAGCGCGTCGGCCGCCACCGGATCGGCGTTGTGCGCGGCGTCGGCCGGATCGCCGTCGGCGCAGCTGACCTGGATCTCCAGTTGCTGCACCAGCAGCAGGGTGTCGAAATGCTCGCTGTGCTGCGCGTGCAGCCTTTGCAGCGCCGGCAGGCGGCCCTTGCCCAGGCGCGCGTCGTCGTCGCGGGTCTGGCCGACATACACCACCTTGCTCGGGATCTTCAGCGCGTGGGCGTGGGTTTGCAGGATGTCGTGGACCGAGAACGCCTCGATCAGGCCGCCCCAGTTCAGGGTGACGAAGTTCGGCGTCAGCGTCACGGTCGGCTTTTTCATGGTGGCCGCGAACGGCACCTTGAGCTCGATGGTGATGCTCTCCCTGGCCTCGTCCGCGCCCATCAGCAGCGGCAGCGTCAGCTTGAGCGAGAAGAAGCCCCACTGCACCGCGCCCTTGATGTCGAAGCGCACGCGCGGGCGGATCACCGCGAAGAACAGATGGCGCTGGGCCGACGCCGCCTCCAGCTCGAACTGCATGCGGCGCTGGTAGCGGCCGATCGGATCGCGGATGTCCGGCGCCGGCGGGAAGCCCGCCACCAGGTCGTACCAGTGGTATTTGGCGTTGGCCACGCCGACCGTCCAGCTTTGCGGCGCGCCCGGCCCGGATTGCTCGGAGTAGGGCTGCGAAGTCGGGGCAGCCAGCTCAGGAAAAGTCATAAAACCCCTGAAAAGGAAAGTTGAGATAGTGGTGACTGTCTCCCTTCCCGTTCAGCGAGTTTGTGGCTTGCAGGAAATAAGTAATACTACGCAGTCGGAGGCCGATTATACGTAGTTAAACTGCTTGAACAACCGTTTAGTGCGCTCGCTCAAATGGTAGCGTTTTCATTGGGTCGTCTATACAACAGTTAGCGTTATCAAATGCAAAATCGCTAATTTCAGGCGGCCAATTCGGATCTGCCGGACAATGTTTCTTGCAGTAATACCAATAGTTGCGAAGGACTATCAAACAGATAGTCGGCCTGCCAGCTCAGCGGTTCGACCGGGCCGCAGTAACCCCAGCCGCAGGCGATGGTCGGCATGGCGGCCGCCTTGCCGGCCTGGATGTCGCGCAGGTCGTCGCCCACGTACCAGCACTGCTCAGGCGCCAGGCCGAGGCGGGCGGCCGCCTCGAACAGCGGCGCCGGGTGCGGCTTGGCGTGGGGCGTGGTGTCGCCCGAGACCACGCAGGCCGCATGACCCAGGCCGATCTGCGGCAGCAGCGGATCGGTGAAGCGCGCCGGCTTGTTGGTGACGACGCCCCATTGCAGCCCGGCCTGCTCGATGCCGGCCAGCAGCTCGGCGATGCCGGGGAACAGCGAGCTGTGCACCGCCATGGCCGCCTGGTAGTTGGCGAAGAAACCGTCGCGCAGCGGGATGAAGCCCTCGTCCTCCGGCTTCAGGCCGAAGGCCGCGCCGATCATGCCGCGCGCGCCGGCCGAGGCGGTCGGGCGCAGCAGCTCGTAGGCGGTCGGTTCCAGGCCGCGTTCGGTGCGCAGCAGGTTGACGGCGGCCGCCAGGTCGGGGGCGGTGTCGGCCAGCGTGCCGTCGAGGTCGAACAGGATGGCGCGCGGAGGATTGATCTGGGTCATAAAGAGTCTTTACAGCGGACGGGTGGTGGCGACCAGGTAGTTGACGCTGGTGTCTTCGTTCAGGGAATAGATCTTGGTCAGCGGGTTGTAGCCCATGCCCTTGAAGCCCTGCACGTCGAGGCCGGCGCTGCGCACGTATTGCGCCAGCTCGGCCGGTGTGATGAATTTGTCGTAGTCGTGGGTGCCCTTGGGCAGCATGCGCAGCAGGTACTCGGCGCCCAGGATGGCGAACAGGTAGGCCTTGGGGTTGCGGTTGAGCGTGGAGAAGAACACATGGCCGCCCGGCTTGACCAGCGTGGCGGCGGCGCGCACGATGGCGCTCGGGTCCGGCACGTGCTCCAGCATTTCCATGCAGGTGACGACGTCGAACTGGCCCGGCTCCTGGGCCGCCATTTCCTCGGCGGCGATCAGCTTGTAGCGCACCGCCACGCCCGACTCCAGGCTGTGCAGGTCGGCCACCTTCAGCGCTTTTTCCGACAGGTCGATGCCGGTCACGGTGGCGCCCTTGCGCGCCATCGATTCGCTCAGGATGCCGCCGCCGCAGCCGATGTCGATCACCTTCTTGCCGGCCAGCGGCGCGCGCGCGTTGATCCACTCCAGGCGCAGCGGGTTGATCTCGTGCAGCGGACGAAACTCGGAGGTCGGATCCCACCAGCGATGGGCTAGGTCGGAGAATTTTTGCAGTTCTAATGGATCGGCGTTCATCGGTTCAGCTCTGAGCTCTAAAGGACTAATCCCGCTATTCTAAAGCAGGAGACGTAAAAAAACCCCGCCGGAGCGGGGTTTCGAGCTGCCGAACGAGCAATTACTTGCTGGTGCCGACTACTTCGATTTCTACGCGACGGTTCTTGGCGCGGCCTTCTGCAGTTTTGTTGTCTGCAACTGGCTGTTTCTCGCCTTTGCCTTCGGTGTACACGCGGTTGGCTTCAACGCCTTTGGAGATGATGTAGGCTTTGACGGCTTCAGCGCGGCGTACCGACAGCTTCTGGTTGTATTCATCGCTACCAACGGAGTCGGTGTGGCCGACGGCGATGATGACTTCCAGGTTGATCGAACCCAGTTTCGAGGTCACGTCGTCCAGTTTCGCCTTGCCTTCTGGTTTCAGAACGGCTTTGTCGAAGTCGAAGAACGCGTCGGCTGCGAAGCTGACTTTTTGTGCGGTTGGCACTGGTACGACTGGCTTAGGTGCCGGTGCCGGGGCAGGGGCTACTGGAGCCGGTGCCATAGGCGCTGCCGGAGCGACGCATTTGCCGTCAACCAGTTTCTCTGGCTCAACGCACAGTGGCGCGTCGCAACCTGGAACGGCATCGGCCGGGGTCCAGTAGCCGGTGCGCCAGCACAGGCCGAACGGGTCACGGGCGATCACGCCGCGCGCGTCTTGCACATAAGCGCTCTTAGGGGTTGCCGCCTTGATGTCCTGGGTGACAGGCGCATACGGAGGAGCGGTAGGCGCGGTTTGTGCAATAGCCGAGCCAGCGAATGCAGCCGATACGGCCAGCATCGAAATCAGTTTTTTCATATTTTTCTTCCTTTCGGGGGTGATATCCGCAGAAAAACTGCGCGACGTAGTAATACGTGGGGCGAATTCTACCACGAGGGTACGGCGCGCCTGTCTCCCGATTGCGAAACGAGCAATTAACTTCTAATCCATTTTGCCACAAGCGATCTTTGGGCGTGAAAAGGGCGTGACACGAGTCCTTTTTGATTCCGACCAAAATGTTGTTTTGTTGCAACGTGATTATCGATAATAATTGAGTAATGTGTCATGACTATTACATGGCGTTACAACGTGCGCCTGACCGGCGGGCCCCAGCAATGGCGGGCGGCGCGCCGGAATTGTGCTGGTTGCTGTGCGCGCATGCTAAAATCGCACGCTTGCCTGTCCGTATGGAGAGGCGCTAGAAATGCAGTACGTGCGGCATACATTGCTTAATAAACCACAGTCAAAGATCAGTCGACCCGCCAATGGATCAATTCGCAAAAGAAACAATCCCTATTTCCCTCGAAGAAGAGATGCGCAAGAGCTACCTCGATTACGCCATGAGCGTGATCGTGGGCCGCGCCTTGCCTGACGTCCGAGACGGCCTCAAGCCGGTGCACCGCCGGGTTCTGTTCGCGATGCACGAAATGAACAACGTGTGGAACCGCCCTTACGTCAAATGCGCCCGTGTGGTGGGCGAGACGATGGGTAAGTACCACCCGCACGGCGACGCGTCGATCTACGACACGCTGGTCCGCATGGCGCAGGACTTCTCGCTGCGCTACATGCTGGTCGACGGCCAGGGCAACTTCGGCTCGGTCGACGGCGACGGCGCGGCGGCGATGCGTTACACCGAGTGCCGCCTGGACAAGATCTCCGCCGAACTGCTGGCCGACATCGACAAGGAAACCGTCGACTTCCAGCCGAACTACGACGGCAAGGAAAAAGAACCGACGGTCCTGCCGACCCGCATCCCCAACCTGCTGATCAACGGCTCGTCGGGCATCGCGGTCGGCATGGCGACCAACATCCCGCCGCACAACCTGCATGAAGTGATCGCCGGCGCGCTGCACGTGCTGCGCAATCCGCAGTGCACGATCGACGAGCTGATCGAACTGATCCCGGCGCCGGACTTCCCGACCGGCGGCACGATCTACGGCGTGTCGGGCGTGCGCGACGGCTACCGCACCGGCCGCGGCCGCGTGGTGATGCGCGCCAAGACCCACTACGAGGAATACGGCAAGGACGGCGGCCGCACCGCCATCATCGTCGACGAGCTGCCGTACCAGGTCAACAAGAAATCGCTGCTGGAACGCATCGCCGAGAACGTGCGCGACAAGAAGCTCGAAGGCATTTCCGACATCCGCGACGAGTCCGACAAGTCGGGCATGCGCGTGGTCATCGAACTGAAGCGCGGCGAAGTGCCGGAAGTGGTGCTGAACAACCTGTACAAGCAAACCCAGCTGCAAGACACCTTCGGCATGAACATGGTGGCCCTGGTCGACGGCCAGCCGCGCCTGCTGAACCTGAAGGAAATGCTGAGCTGTTTCCTGTCGCACCGCCGCGAAGTGGTCACGCGCCGCACCGTGTTCGAGCTGCGCAAGGCGCGCGAGCGCGGCCACGTGCTGGAAGGCCTGGCCGTGGCGCTGGCCAACATCGACGACTTCATCGCCATCATCAAGGCGGCGCCGACGCCGCCGGTCGCCAAGACCGGCCTGATGGACCGCTCCTGGGATTCGTCGCTGGTGCGCGAGATGCTGGCCCGTACCGGCGACGGCACCACCGCCGGCGGCATCGACGCCTTCCGTCCCGAGCACCTGCCGAAGCACTACGGCATGCAGGCCGACGGCATGTACAAGCTGTCCGACGACCAGGCGCAGGAAATCCTGCAGATGCGCCTGCAGCGCCTGACCGGCCTGGAACAGGACAAGATCGTCAACGAGTACAAAGACGTGATGGCCGAAATCGCCGACCTGCTGGACATCCTGGCCAAGCCGGAACGCGTGACCACCATCATCACCGACGAGATGACCCACGTGGTCAACGAATTCGGCGACCCGCAGAAGGATCCGCGCCGCTCCAACATCGAGCACAACGCGACCGACCTGGGCACCGAGGACCTGATCACGCCGCAGGACATGGTGGTGACCCTGTCGCACACCGGCTACATGAAGGCGCAGCCGATCTCCGAGTACCGCGCGCAGAAGCGCGGCGGACGCGGCAAGCAGGCCATGGCGACCAAAGAGGAAGACTGGATCGACCAGCTGTTCATCGCCAACACGCACGACTACATCCTGTGCTTCTCCAACCGCGGCCGCATGTACTGGCTCAAGGTGTGGGAAGTGCCGCAAGGCTCGCGCAACTCGCGCGGCAAGCCGATCGTCAACATGTTCCCGCTGGCGGACAACGAGAAGATCACGGTTATCCTGCCGCTGTCGGGCGAGAACCGCACCTTCCCCGAGGACCACTACGTGTTCATGTCGACCAGCCTGGGCACCGTGAAGAAGACGCCGCTGAAGGACTTCAGCAATCCACGCAAGGCCGGCATCATCGCGGTCGACCTGGACGAGGGCGACTTCCTGATCGGCGCCGCGCTGACCGACGGCCAGCACGACGTGATGCTGTTCTCCGACGCCGGCAAGGCGGTGCGTTTCGACGAGAACGACGTGCGTCCGATGGGCCGCAACGCCCGCGGCGTGCGCGGCATGAACCTGGACGAAGGCCAGCGCGTGATCGCGCTGCTGGTGGCGGAAAACGAGCAGCAGTCGGTGCTCACGGCCACCGAGAACGGCTTCGGCAAGCGTACGCCGATCGTCGAGTACACGCGCCACGGCCGCGGCACCAAGGGCATGATCGCGATCCAGACCTCCGAGCGCAACGGCAAGGTGGTGGCGGCGACGCTGGTCGATTCGACCGACGAGATCATGCTGATCACCACCGGCGGCGTCTTGATCCGCACCCGCGTGTCCGAGATCCGCGAGATGGGCCGCGCCACCCAGGGCGTGACCCTGATCGCGGTCGAAGACGGCACCAAGCTGTCCGGCCTGCAGCGCGTGGTGGAGACGGACATCGACGAAGTCGAGCTGGAACCGGGTCCTGATGCCAAGCCAGACGAAGCTCAAGCTGAGTAAGTTGTAGCACACACCGCCCCGGACCCAGGTCCGGGGAGAGCGGGGTCAGGTTTATTGCGCGGATAAATGCGACAATAAGACTGGTCCCGCTTTTTTATTCCGAAAAATTCTTAGAGGCGTACATGAAAAAGATCGTAATCAGCATCGTAGCCGCATTTGCCCTGGCCGGCGCCGCGCCGGCATTCGCCCAGGCCGACGCCGCGTCCACCGCTGCCGCGCGCGAGCTGTTCGAGGCGATGAGCTACCGCACCATGATGACTGGCATCATGCAGCAGATGTCGCTGAATATCGGCCAGTCCATGCGCGCCGGCGCCGAAGCCGCCATCAAGGGCAATCCGAAGACCACGCCCGAACAGAAGGCGGCCGAAATGGCGAAGATGGAGGCCGAATTGCCGGCCGTCGTCTCCACGCTGCAAGGCGTGATCACCGACCCGGGCATGATCGAAGAAATCATGACCGAAACCGTGCCGCTGTACGCGCGCACCTACAGCGCCGACGAACTGAAACAGATCACCGCCTTCTACCGCACGCCGATCGGCGCCAAGATGCTGGCCACCATGCCCAAGCTGATGGCTGAAGCCATGCAGATCGGCCAGCAGATCGCCGCGCGCCGCGTCGGCCCGGTGATGCAGAAGCTCCAGGAAAAACAAAACGCAAAATAAGGACCGCAACGTGACTCATATCTATAACTTTTCGGCCGGCCCCGCCGTGTTGCCGAAGGAAGTGCTGGCGCAAGCCGCTGCCGAGATGCTGGACTGGCATGGCAGCGGCATGTCCGTCATGGAGATGAGCCACCGCGGACCGGAGTTTATTTCGATTTACAAGGCGGCCGAGCGCGACCTGCGCGAGCTGCTGGTAGTACCGGACAACTACAAGATCTTGTTCATGCAGGGCGGCGGACTGTCGCAGAACGCCCTGGTGCCGCTGAACCTCGTCGGCCACAAGCCGCAGCCAGCGACCATCGATTTCATCCACACCGGTTCGTGGTCGGGCAAATCCATCAAGGAAGCCGCCAAGTACGCCAACGTGAATATCGCCGCCTCGTCGACGACGCAAGTGCCGCCGCAGTCGGAGTGGAAGCTCACGCCCGGCGCGGCCTACCTGCACATGTGCACCAACGAGACCATCGACGGCATCGAGTTCGACTTCGACGCCGGCGTGCCGGCGCCGCAGGACGGCGTGCTGCTGGTGGCCGACATGTCCTCGCACATCCTGTCGCGCCGCATCGACGTGTCGAAATACGGCCTGATTTTCGCCGGCGCGCAGAAGAACATCGGCCCGGCCGGCGTGACCATCGTCATCGTCCGCGAAGACTTGCTGGGCAAGGCGCTGCCGGCCTGCCCGTCGGCGTTCGACTTCAAGCTGGTGGCCGACAACGAGTCGATGTACAACACGCCGCCCACCTACGGCATCTACATCGCCGGCCTGGTGTTCCAGTGGCTGAAGAAGCAGGGCGGCGTGGCCGAGATGGAGAAGCGCGCCATCGCCAAGGCCGAACTGCTGTACGCGGCGCTCGACGCCGACGATTTTTACCAGACCCGCGTGGCGAAACAAAACCGCTCGCGCATGAACGTTCCTTTCTACCTGAGGGACGAGAGTCAGAATGAGGCATTCCTGGCCGGCGCCAAGGCGCGCGGCCTGCTGCAACTGAAGGGCCACAAGTCCGTCGGCGGCATGCGCGCATCGATCTACAACGCCATGCCCATCGAGGGCGTGCAGGCGCTTGTGGACTACTTGAACGAATTCGCAGGCCGCACCGGAAAATAACCCATCATGACTGACAAACTGACACCCTTGCGCGAGCAGATCGACGCCATCGATGCCCAGATCCTCGACCTGTTGAACCAGCGCGCCAAAGTGGCGCAGCAGGTCGGCCACGTCAAGGCCGAAACCAACGCCCCGGTATTCCGTCCCGAGCGCGAGGCGCAGGTGCTGCGCGGCGTGGCCGAGCGCAATCCCGGCCCGATGGGCGACGTCGAGCTGCAAACCATCTGGCGCGAGATCATGTCCGCCTGCCGCTCGCTGGAGAAGCGCGTGACCATCGCCTTCCTCGGCCCGGCCGGCACCTACACCGAGCAGGCCGCGTACCAGCAGTTCGGCACCGCCGTCGACGTGCTGCCTTGCTCGTCGATCGACGAGGTGTTCCGCGCCACCGAGGCCGGCACCGCCGAATTCGGCGTGGTGCCGGTCGAGAACTCGACCGAGGGCGCCATCGGTCGCACGCTGGACCTGCTGCTGCATACCTCGCTGTCGATCAGCGGCGAGGTGTCGCTGGCGGTGCGTCACAGCCTGCTGAGCGGCGCCGGCAACATGGATGGCGTCACCGCTATCTGCGCCCACGCGCAGGCGCTGGCGCAGTGCCAGATCTGGTTGAACAACAACTACCCGGACATCGAGCGCCGCGCCGTCTCGTCCAACGCCGAAGCGGCCCGCATGGCGCGCGACGACCACACCATCGCCGCCATCGCCGGCGAACGCGCCGGCGTGCGCTACGGCCTGGGCACGGTCAAGGCCAACATCCAGGACGATCCGCACAACCGCACGCGCTTCGCCGTGATCGGCCAGTTGCAGGCCGGCCGCTCCGGCCAGGACCGCACCTCGCTGGCGCTGGCCGCGCCGCACAAGGCGGGTTCCATCTACCGCCTGCTTGGATCGCTGGCGCGGCACAATGTGTCGATGACGCGCTTCGAATCGCGCCCGGCCCGCACCGGCACGTGGGAATACTACTTCTACGTCGACGTCGAAGGCCATGTGCAGGACGAAGGCGTGGCCAAGGCGCTGGAAGAGCTGCAGAACAACGCGGCCTTCTTCAAGGTGCTGGGTTCCTACCCGGTCAGCCTGAACTAATTTTTTTAACGAGAATCTGAGAGAGACCATGTCCAAGAATTACGGCCCCGAATACGTCCGCGCTATCGCTCCTTACCAGGCGGGCAAACCGATTGCTGAAGTCGCGCGCGAATTCGGCCTCGATGAAGAGGCCATCGTCAAGCTGGCGTCGAACGAGAATCCGTTCGGCGTGCCGGCATCGGCGGTGCAGGCGATGAACGCCGCCGCCGCTGAATTGGGCCGCTACCCGGACGCCAATGGTTTCGATCTGAAGGGCGCGCTGTCCACGCGCTATGGCGTGCCGGCCGAGTGGATCACGCTGGGCAACGGCAGCAACGACATCCTGGAAATCGCCGCCCACGCCTTCGTCGAGCGCGGCCAGTCGGTGGTGTACTCGCAGTACTCGTTCGCCGTGTACGCGCTGGCGACGCAGGGCGTGGGTGCGCGCCACATCGTGGTGCCGGCCAAGGACCACGGCCACGATCTGCCGGCCATGCTGGCGGCGATCGAGGAGGACACTCGCCTGGTCTTCATCGCCAACCCGAACAACCCGACCGGCACCTTCATCCCGGCCGCCGAGATCCAGGCCTTCCTGGACAAGGTGCCGGCTGGCGTGGTGGTGGTGCTGGACGAGGCCTACAACGAATTCCTGGCCGAGGAAAACCAGTTCGAATCGGCCGAGTGGGTCAAGAAGTATCCCAACCTGCTGGTCTCGCGCACCTTCTCCAAGGCGTACGGCCTGGCCGGCCTGCGCGTGGGCTTCGGCATCGCCCAGCCGGCGCTGACCGATTTGATGAACCGCATCCGTCAACCGTTCAACGTCAACTCGCTGGCGCAGGCGGCGGCCATCGCGGCGCTGAACGACAAGGAGTTCCTGAAGCAGAGCGCCGTCAACAACACCGCCGGCTACCAGCAGTTCACCGAGGCCTTCGATAAACTGGGCCTGCAGTACGTGCCGTCGTATGGCAACTTCGTGCTGGTCAAGGTCGGCGACGATGCCGGCGCCGGCGCGCGCGTCAACCTGGCGTTGCTGAAGCAGGGTGTGATCGTGCGCCCGGTCGGCAACTACGGCCTGCCGGAATGGCTGCGCATCTCCATCGGCCTGCCGCAGGAGAACGCGGTGCTGATCGCGGCGCTGACCAAGGCCTTGGCGGAGTAATGCTGAACAAGGTCGTCATCTTTGGCGTGGGCCTGATCGGCGGATCGTTTGCGCGGTCGCTGAAGAAGGCCGGCGCCGTCGGCAGCGTGGTCGGCATGGGCCGTTCGGCGGCCTCGCTCCAGCGCGCGCGGGAGCTGGGCATCATCGACGTGATCGGCGTGGCCGACGCGGGTGGCGGCGGCTGCACGATGGCCGAGGCGCTGCAAGGCGCCGACCTGGTGCTGCTGGCCGCGCCGGTGGCGCAGACCGAGGCGATCCTGGCGGCGATGGCGCCGCATCTGCAGCCGGGCACCGTGGTCACCGACGCGGGCAGCACCAAGTCCGACGTGGTGGCTTCGGCGCGGCGCGCGTTGGGCGGCAAGATCGCCCAGTTCGTGCCGGGCCATCCGATCGCCGGCCGCGAGACCAATGGTCCCGAGGCGGCGATCGACGATCTGTACGTCGGCAAGAAGGTGGTGCTGACGGCGCTGGATGAGAATTCGGCGCAGGATGTCGAGCGTGTGGCCGCCGCGTGGCGCGCCTGCGATGCGATCATCCACCGTTTGACGCCGCAAGAACATGACAAGGTGTTTGCCGCCGTGAGCCATTTGCCGCATTTGCTGGCCTATGCGCTGGTGGACGACATCGCGAACAAACCGCATGCGGATTTACTGTTTCAGTATGCGGCCAGCGGCTTCCGCGATTTCACAAGGATCGCGGGGTCGTCGCCCGAAATGTGGCGCGACATCAGCCTGGCCAACCAGTCGGCATTGTTGACGGAGCTTGATGCCTATCTGGCACAATTAGCGGGCCTGCGTGCCCGTCTCGCCGCCGGTGACGGGGCAGGGCTGGAGAGCGTGTACGCCAACGCCCAGCGCGCCCGCCACCAGTGGATTACAGCGATCGAGGCGGCCGAGGTGCCGCCGTCGCAAGACAAAGCAGACTAATTCAGGAAACCAGCATGACCCACGAATATATCGACCTGCAAACGGTCGCCCACGTGCAGGGCGCGGTGCGCCTGCCGGGCTCGAAATCCATCTCCAACCGCATCCTGCTGTTGTCGGCCCTGTCGCAGGGCGACGTCGACATCGTCGACCTGCTGGCCTCGGACGACACCGCCGTGATGCTGGCCGCCCTGCGCTCGCTCGGCGTGCAGTGGACCGAGGAGAAGACCGCCACCGGCACCATCCACCACGTCAAGGGCGTGGCCGGCGTGCTGCCGAACAAATCGGCCGACCTCTTCATGGGCAACGCCGGCACCGCGATCCGTCCGCTGACCGCCGCGCTGGCCGTGATCGGCGGCGACTACACGCTGCACGGCGTGCCGCGCATGCACGAGCGTCCGATCGGCGACCTGGTCGACGCCCTGAACGCCGCCGGCACCAACGTCGAATACACCGGAAACCCCGGCTTCCCGCCGCTGCACATCAAGCAGGGCAAGATCCACGCGCAGCGGCTGTCGGTGCGCGGCGACGTCTCGAGCCAGTTCCTGACCGCGCTGCTGATGGTGGCGCCGCTGATGGCGCGCGAACACGCGATCAGCATCGACGTGATCGGTGAGCTGATCTCCAAGCCCTACATCGAAATCACGCTCAACCTGATCCGCCGCTTCGGCGTGACGGTGGAGCAGAACGGCTGGGAGTCGTTCACCATCCAGCCCGGCCAGGTGTACCAGTCGCCCGGCACCATCCACGTCGAGGGCGACGCCTCGTCGGCGTCCTACTTCCTGGCGGCCGGCGCGATCGCCGGCGGCCCGGTGCGGGTCGAGGGCGTGGGCAAGGACAGCATCCAGGGCGACGTGCGCTTCGCCGCCGCGCTGGAGCAGATGGGCGTGCAGATCACCATGGGCGACAACTGGATCGAGGCCAAGTCGAACGGCGTGCTGAAAGCCATCGACGCCGACTTCAACCACATCCCCGACGCCGCCATGACCATCGCCATCGCCGCGCTGTACGCCGACGGCACCAGCACGCTGCGCAACATCGCCAGCTGGCGCGTCAAGGAGACCGACCGCATCGCCGCCATGGCGACCGAGCTGCGCAAGGTCGGCGCCACCGTGGAGGAGGGCCCCGACTACATCAAGGTCACGCCGCCGGCCGTCATCACGCCGGCCACCATCGACACCTACGACGACCACCGCATGGCGATGTGCTTCTCGCTGGTGTCGCTGGACGGCGCCGCCCGCAAGGGCAACGTCATGCGGATCAACGATCCCAAGTGCGTGGGCAAGACCTTCCCCGAGTATTTCGCCGCCTTCGCGGCGATAGCAAAATAAACAATCTAAATCAAATGGCCACTTCCCCAATTCCAGTCATCACCATCGACGGCCCCACCGCATCCGGCAAGGGCACCGTCGCGCACCGCGTCGCCGATAAGCTCGGCTTCCACTACCTGGATTCTGGCGCCCTGTACCGTTTGACCGCGCTCTCGGCGCTGCGCCGCGGCACCGATCTGAACGACGAGCACGCCCTGGCCAAGCTGGCCGAGCACCTGCAGTGCAGCTTCCAGGGCGGCGACATCATCCTGTCGCACGAAAACGTCACCGAGGCCATCCGTGCGGAGGAGGTGGGCAATACCGCTTCAAAAATAGCAACATTCCACGCCGTGCGCCACGCGCTGCTGGGGCTGCAGCTGGGCTTCCGCAAGGCGCCGGGCGTGGTGGCGGACGGGCGCGACATGGGCTCGGTGATCTTCCCGAACGCCGCGCTGAAGGTGTTTTTGACCGCCAGTGTGGCGGCGCGCGCGGAACGCCGCTATAAGCAATTGATTGGCAAAGGAATTTCTGCTAATATGGAAGACCTACTGATGGATTTGCAGGCGCGGGACGACCGGGATACGAACCGGACCATCGCGCCGCTGGTCCCCGCAGAGGGGGCGCATGTGCTCGACACCTCGAATATGACCGCTGACGAAGCGGTCGCCCAGGTGTTGCAGTGGTATGCGGCCATCGGTAAATAGCTGGTGTCGCGGTCGCTCTGATGGCCGTGGCGTTTATCAACCCTAACCCAACTGAAGTCGCATATCGCGAGCCTTGTTGGTAACCTGGAAGTTACAATGTCTAATATGGAAAGTTTTGCAGCCCTCTTCGAAGAATCCCTGTCGCGTCAAGACATGCGTTCGGGCGAAGTGATCTCGGCTGAAGTCGTTCGTCTGGATCACAATTTCGTGATCGTCAACGCCGGCCTGAAATCGGAAGCATTCATCCCAGTTGAAGAATTCAAGAACGACCACGGCGAACTGGAAGTCAAAGTAGGCGACTTCGTTTCCGTGGCGATCGAATCGCTCGAAAACGGTTTCGGCGACACCATCCTGTCGCGCGACAAGGCCAAGCGTCTGGCTTCGTGGCTGGCACTGGAAAAAGCCATGGAATCGGGCGAAATCGTTGTCGGTACCGTCAACGGCAAAGTCAAGGGCGGCCTGACCGTTCTGACCAACGGCATCCGCGCCTTCCTGCCGGGCTCGCTGGTCGACACCCGTCCAGTCAAGGACACCACCCCATTCGAAGGCAAGACCCTCGAATTCAAAGTGATCAAGCTGGACCGCAAGCGTAACAACGTCGTTCTGTCCCGCCGCGCCGTCATCGAAGCTTCGATGGGCGAAGAGCGTCAGAAACTGATGGAAACCCTGAAAGAAGGCACCGTGGTTACCGGCGTCGTCAAGAACATCACCGACTACGGCGCGTTCGTGGATCTGGGCGGTATCGACGGCCTGCTGCACATCACCGACCTGGCATGGCGTCGTGTGCGTCACCCATCGGAAGTGCTGACCGTTGGCCAGGAAATCACCGCCAAGGTCCTGAAGTACGATCAAGAGAAAAACCGTGTGTCCCTGGGCGTGAAGCAACTGGGCGACGATCCTTGGACCGGTCTGTCCCGTCGTTACCCACAAGGCACCCGTCTGTTCGGTAAAGTCACCAACCTGACCGACTACGGCGCGTTCGTTGAAGTTGAACAAGGCATCGAAGGCCTGGTCCACGTTTCGGAAATGGACTGGACCAACAAGAACGTCGCTCCAAACAAAGTTGTCCAGCTGGGCGACGAAGTTGAAGTCATGGTTCTGGAAATCGACGAAGAGCGTCGCCGTATTTCGCTGGGCATGAAGCAGTGCAAAGCGAACCCATGGGATGACTTCGGCGTGACCCACAAGAAGGGCGATAAAGTCCGTGGCGCGATCAAGTCGATCACCGACTTCGGCGTGTTCATCGGCCTGGCCGGCAACATCGACGGCCTGGTGCACCTGTCCGACCTGTCCTGGACCGAAACCGGCGAAGAAGCCGTGCGTCGCTTCAAGAAAGGTGACGAACTGGAGGCCATCGTTCTGGCCATCGACGTTGAGCGCGAGCGCGTTTCCCTGGGCGTCAAGCAACTGGAAGGCGACCCATTCAACAACTTCGCAGCCATGAACGACAAGGGCGCGCTGGTTACCGGCACCGTGAAATCGGTTGAGCCTAAAGGCGCCGTGATCCAACTGTCCGAAGAAGTCGAAGGCTACCTGCGCGCGTCGGAAATCTCGCGTGACCGCGTGGAAGATGCTGGCACCCACCTGAAAGTCGGCGATTCCGTCGAGGCTCTGGTGATCAACATCGACCGCAAAGCACGTTCGATCCAACTGTCGATCAAAGCTAAAGACAGCGCCGAAACTGCAGAAGCCATGCAGAAGATGGCCGCGACCGACAACAACGCAGCTTCGGGCACCACCAGCCTGGGCGCGCTGTTGAAAGCCAAGTTCGATAACAAGAACTAAGAACTAGTCGATGACTAAGTCCGAGTTGATCAACCGCCTGGCTGAGCGTTACTCTCAGCTGGTGGCCAAAGATGCGGAGTATGCCGTCAAGACCATTCTGGATGCGATGACCAACGCCCTGGCGACCGGTCAGCGCATCGAGATCCGCGGTTTTGGCAGCTTTGCTCTGAACAGCCGGCCACCGCGCATCGGACGTAATCCGAAGTCGGGCGACAAAGTGATGGTGCCCGAGAAACGGGTGCCGCATTTCAAGCCGGGCAAGCAATTGCGCGAGCGGGTCGACGCGATGGTCGGGCAACCGATCATCGAGGACTAAAGCGTCTGATGAGTTAAAATAAAAGCGGCGTCTACGGATGCCGCTTTTTTTTAGAATTACTGAACAGGAAACCTGGCTAATGAAATTCATATCCACGATTATTGGATTCGTTCTTTTCGTCCTGTTTTTTGGCTTTGCCCTGAAGAACACGCAGGAAGTCGATCTGCATTTCTTCCTGCACTATGACCTGCACGGACCATTGGTCCTGATGCTGCTGGGCTTCTTCGTGGCCGGCGCCTTCCTGGGCGTGCTGGCGCTGACGCCCACCGTGTTCCGCCACCGCCGCGAGACCAACAAGCATAAAACCACCATCACCACGCTGCAGTCGAGCGCGCTGCAGGCCAACGCCCAGCCGCAGCCGGACAGCGTCAACACACAATAAAAAACATAAAGCATGGAATTCGAACTCTGGTGGTTATTGGGGATCCCGGTCTTCTTCGGACTGGGCTGGGTCGCCGCGCGCGTCGACATACGTCAACTGGTGTCGGAATCGCGCACGCTGCCGCGCGCCTACTTCAAGGGCCTGAACTTCCTGCTCAACGAGCAGCCGGACAAGGCCATCGACGCCTTCATTGAAATCGTCCGCATGGACACCGAAACGGCCGACATGCACTTCGCGCTGGGGAACCTGTTCCGCCGCCGCGGCGAGACCGAGCGCGCCATCCGCGTGCACCAGAACCTGCTGTCGCGCCCGGACCTGCCGCAGGAGCAGAAGGAACACGCGCAGTACGAGCTGGGCATGGACTACCTGAAGGCCGGCCTGCTGGACCGCGCCGAGGAGACCTTCACCGCCATGGTCAGCGGCCAGTACGCCGTGCCGGCGCGCCGCGCGCTGCTGGAGATCTTCCAGCGCGAGAAGGAGTGGCCGCGCGCGATCGAGGCGGCGATCGGCCTGCAGGAATCGGGCGCCGGTGCGCGCCAGAAGGAAATCGCGCAGTTCTACTGCGAGCTGGCGCAGGACGCGCTGGTGCACATGCATCCCGAGGAGGCGCTGCCGCTGCTGGACAAGTCGCTGCACGCGGACCGCGTCAACGTGCGCGCCACCATGCTGAGCGGCGACGCCCAGCTGGCGCAGGGCGATGTCGAGGGCGCGCTGCTGACATGGCGCCGCGTGGAGCAGATCAGCGTGCCGCACACGGCGCTGGTGGCGCAGCGCATGATGGACGCCTACCGCAAGGTGGGGCGTCCGCAGGAAGGCGTGAACCTGCTCAAGTCCTACCTGGAGCAGGCCTCGTCGATCGACCTGATCGAGGTGGTCTACAAGGCGGTGCTGGAGCTGGACGGCGTGGACGCCGCCAAGCAGCTGGTGAGCAACGAGCTGCGCCGCACGCCGACCCTGCTGGGCCTGGACAAGCTGCTGGAGGCGCGCCTGATGGATGCGCCGGCCAGTCTGGTGCCGGAACTGTCCATGGTCAAGAACCTGGTCCACGGTTATACGCAAAAGCTGGCGCGCTATCAGTGCAGCCACTGTGGTTTCAAGGCGCGCCAGTTCTACTGGCAGTGCCCGGGATGCAGCCGCTGGGAGACCTACCCGCCGCGCCGCACCGAAGAACTCAACGTCATGAACTAAGAAGAGCACCAACATGAAAATCACCATCATCGGCACCGGCTATGTCGGCCTCGTCACCGGCGCTTGCCTCGCCGAGCTGGGCAACGACGTTTTCTGCCTCGACGTCGACCAGAAGAAAATCGACCTGCTCAACAACGGCGGCATCCCGATCCACGAGCCGGGCCTGGAGGAAATCGTCGCGCGCAACCGCGCGGCCGGCCGCCTGCAATTCTCCACCGACGTCGCCGCCTCGGTCGCGCACGGCTGCCTGCAGTTCATCGCGGTCGGCACGCCGCCGGACGAGGACGGCTCGGCCGATTTGCAATACGTGCTGGCCGCCGCCAGGAACATCGGCAAGCACATGACCGAGTTCAAGGTCATCGTCGACAAGTCCACCGTGCCGGTCGGCACGGCCGACCGCGTCAAGGCCGCCGTGCAGGCCGAGCTGGCCGCACGCGGCGACGCCTCCAAGTTCTCGGTGGTGTCCAATCCCGAGTTCCTCAAAGAGGGCGCGGCGGTGGAGGACTTCATGCGTCCGGACCGCATCGTCATCGGCTACGACGGCACGCCGGAGGGCGAGAAGGCCCACGGCCTGATGAAGAAGCTGTACACGCCGTTCAACCGCAACCACGAACGCACCTTCTGGATGGACGTGCGCTCGGCCGAGTTCACCAAGTACGCGGCCAACGCCATGCTGGCCACCCGCATCTCGTTCATGAACGAGCTGGCCAACCTGGCCGACCAGGTGGGCGCCGACATCGAGGCTGTGCGCCACGGCATCGGCTCCGATCCGCGCATCGGCCACAGCTTCCTGTACGCCGGCGCCGGCTACGGCGGTTCCTGCTTCCCGAAAGACGTGCAGGCGCTGGAACGCACGGCGCGCCAGTACGACCAGGACCTGCTGATCCTGCGCGCGGTGGAGGCGGTCAACGACAAGCAGAAGCTGGTGCTGGGCCAGAAGGTGGTCAAGCGCTTCGGCGAGGATCTGCGCGGCAAGCACTTCGCCATCTGGGGCCTGGCCTTCAAGCCGAACACCGACGACATGCGCGAAGCGCCGGCCCGCGTGCTGATCAAGCAGCTGCTGGACGGCGGCGCCACCGTGGCGGTGTACGACCCGGTCGCGATGACGGAAGCCAAGCGCGTGCTGGCGCTGGACCTGAACGCCGAAGAGATGGCGCGCATCCGCTTCGCCACCAGCCCGATGGACGCGCTGGCCGCCGCCGAGGCGCTGGTGATCGTCACCGAATGGAAGGCCTTCCGCAGCCCGGACTTCGACCGCATCAAGTCGTCGCTGAAGCAGGCCATCATCTTCGACGGCCGCAACCTGTTCGAGCCGGAAGTCATGGCCGAGGCGGGCTTTGAATACCACGGCATCGGCCGTTCCATCCTGACCCGCGTTTAACGAGGTATTTGTGAGCACTGACGTTACGATATACAAAGCACCGGCGCTGGAGCAGGTGCGCATCCTGGTGGTAGGCGATGTGATGCTGGACCGTTACTGGTTCGGCGACGTCAGCCGCATTTCGCCGGAGGCGCCGGTGCCCATCGTCCGCATCGAGAAGCGCGAGGCGCGCCTGGGCGGCGCGGCCAACGTGGCGCGCAACGCGGCCGCGCTGGGCGCGCGCGCCGGGCTGCTGGGCGTGGTGGGCGCGGACGAGGCCGGCAATGAAGTGGAGCAGATGCTGCAAAGCGGCGGCATCCACAGCTACCTGAAGCGCGACGACGCCATCTCCACCATCATCAAGCTGCGCGTGATCGGCCGCCAGCAGCAGATGGTGCGTATCGACTTCGAGGAGCCGCCGACCGACACCGTGCTGCGCGACAAGCTGCTGCAGTTCAAGGCGCTGCTGGCCGACTACGATGTGATCGTGCTGTCGGACTACGCCAAGGGCTCGCTGGTGAACGTGGCCGACATGATCGCCTCGGCGCGCGCGGCCGGCAAGGTGGTGATGGTCGATCCGAAGGGCGACGACTTCAGCCGCTACGCCGGTGCCACCGTGCTGACGCCGAACAAGTCGGAGATGAAGCGCATCGTCGGCAGCTGGAACAGCGAAGAGCAGCTGACCGCCAAGGCGCAGGCGCTGCGCGCCGAGCTCAAGCTGGACGCGCTGCTGCTGACCCGCTCGGAAGAGGGCATGACCTTGTACACCGACGGCGAGCAATTCCACATGCCGGCGCAGGCGCGCGAGGTGTTCGACGTCTCCGGCGCGGGCGACACGGTGATCGCCACCATGGCCGCCATGCTGGGCGCGGGCGTGGGCTGGAACGAGGCGGTGCAGACGGCCAACCGCGCCGGCGGCATCGTGGTCGGCAAGCTGGGCACGGCGACCGTGACGCGCGAGGAGTTGTTCAACGCCTGACGGCCGGGCTTTGACGCTTGTCATAAAAGCTTCATGGATTATCTGTCAACCGCCGTCGAGGTTGGCCGTTAAGGGTGTTCAAGGCGCGCTTGCCGCCTTTCACCCACCATGGAGATTGAGACATGTTCAAGAAACTTTTGCTGGCAGTTGCAACCCTGATTGCAACGATGGGCTTCGCTTTCGCGCAGGTCGACGTCAACAAGGCTGACGCCGCCGCGCTGGATTCGGTCAAGGGCATCGGCCCCGCCAAAACGAAGGCCATCATGGAAGAGCGCAAGAAGGGCGATTTCAAGGATTGGGCGGACCTGGAGAAGCGCGTGAAGGGCATCGGCGAGAAAAACGCCGTCAAGCTGTCGCAAGCGGGCCTGGTCGTGAACGGCAAGCCGTTGGACGGCGCCCCGGCCGCCACGGCGCCTGCCGCCAAAGCCGACAAGGCCACCGACAAGGCCGCAGCCAAAGCCGACAAGGCCGCGGCGAAAGCCGCCAAGGCCGACAAGGCCGACAAGGCCGACAAGCCCGCGGCACCCGCCAAGTAGTCCCTCGCAGCACGCCAGCCCGCCGCCAGGCGGGCGTTCGGCTTTCCCATCCTCCCCAATGCGACATCCGCCGCCAGCGCAGCGTAAGGCAATCCCTACAGCGAGATCAGCCTAAGTCGATAGCATTCGGGAAAGTTCATCTGTATTATTTCTTAAAACATAAGGGTAATTTCCTTATCGAAATAATACTCCCTGCATGCCTGCTCGCGGCCCTGGTCCGACGAAGTGCGTGATCTCGAAGAAGCCTATGTCATCGACCTTTCGACGCAGAGCGCCGAAGACCTCTCTCAGCCGCTGTCGCCCGATGCGTCAGGTAACGCGTCTTCAATTGCAGCAGGCCAAGCTGCAGGAGCGGCTGTCGTCGGTTGCCGCCGCCGTGCCGGGCTTCCTGTTCACCATCCGTGTCGAGGTGGACGGCCATACCAGTTTCCCCTATGCCAGCGCTGGCTTGGAGCGGTTGTTCGGCCTGCGTCCCGAAGAGATACGCGCCGATGCCGCCACGCTGCGCGCCCGCTACCATCCGGACGACCGGGCGCGCCTGCTGAAACTGATGACGGAAACGGCAGGGACGCTGGCGCCGTTCCGTATCGAAATCCGGATCGCGCATCCCGACCGGGGACAGCGCTGGGTGGAAATCCGCTCCACGCCGCAAAGGCAGGCGGACGGCGCCACCGAGTGGCACGGGGTGATGATCGACATCTCCGAGCGCAAGGCGATGGAGGAGTGCCTGGTCGCGCGCGAGGAACAGTTCCGTTCCCTGGCCGAGAACTGCCCCGACCCGATTTACCGCTATGACCGGGATTGCCGCCGGCTCTATGTCAACCGGGCCGTGGACAGGATATTCGGCAAGCCCGTGGCGGCGTTGATCGGCTGTTCGCCCAGCGACGGCATGCTGCTGGGGGAGCGGCAGAGCGGCAAACTCATGGAGGCCATCCGCGCGGTCTTTGCCAGCGGCGCGGCCAATCAGATCAACGTCGACTGCGTCGACCGCGACCAGCTGCGCCGCGACTACAACGTGCTGCTGGTGCCGGAACCCGGCACGGACGGCCAGGTGGCGACCGTGCTCGCCATCGCGCGCGACCTGACGGCCATCCGCGAAGCCGAGCGCCGGATGGCGCATTTCGTCGCCAACGTGAAGGGCTTTGTCTATACCCTGCGCCGCTCGCCCGACGGGCATTACAGTTTTGCCTTCGCCAGCCCCGGCATCGTCGATCTCTTTGGCTTGCCGCCGGTGGATGTGGAGAGCGACATGGCGCCCTTGCACGCGCTGTTGCATCCCGCCGACCGGCCCGGCATCGAGGCCGCCCTGGCCGAGACGGTGCTCAGCCTGTCGGCATTGGAGCTGGTGTTCCGCGTCTGCCGGCCGGGATGGCCGGAGCGCTGGGTCGAGGCGCGCTCCACCCCGCTGCGCGAATCGGACGGCTCCACGGTCTGGCATGGGTTCATGTATGACGTCACCGAGCGCAAACAGAACGAACGCGCGCTTGAGGAATCCAGGAACCATCTGGCCAGCGTGATGACGACACTGCCGGACTTCATCTGGCTGAAAGATCCCGATGGTGTGTACGTGGCCTGCAATCCGGCGTTCGAACGCTACTTCGATGCGTCGCAGGCCGCCATCGTCGGCAAGACCGACTACGATTTCGTCGGGGGCGAACTGGCGGACTTCTTCCGCGAAAAAGACCGGCAGGCCATGGATGCCGGCAGCGTCTGCATCTACGAGGAATGGGGGCGTGTCGCCGGGGGCGGCAGGCGCATCTTGCTGGAAACCCGCAAGGTGGCGGTGCGGGGCGCCGGCGGCGAGCTCGTCGGCGTACTGGGCATCAGCCGCGACATCACGGAGCGCAAGCGGCGCGAAGACGAGCTGGGCCTGCTGAACTATGCCATCGATCACATCGAGGAAGCGGTGTACCTGATCGACGACCAGGGACGCATCACGTATGCCAATCAGCACGCTTGCCGCGGCCTGGGCTACAGCAAGGAGGAGTTGCGGGGCCGGCGCGTGCTCGATATCGATCCCGACTGCCACGAAGTGCTTTGGCGCGAACACTGGCGCGATCTCCGGTCGAGCGGTTCGCTGACGCTGGAGCGCCGCCACCGGACCAAGGACGGCCGCATTTTTCCGGTTGAAATCGTTGCGAACTATTTGGAGTCCGACGGCCAAGGCTACAACATGGCCATGATCCGTAACATCACCGAACGCAAGCGCATGGAGGCGCTGTTGCTCACCCGCGAGCAGGAGTTCCGCACGCTGGCGGAAAATTCGCCCGACACGATCGCCCGCTACGACCGGGACTGCCGCCGGCTCTACGCCAACCAGAAGCTGATCACGCAAATGGAAAAAGGCCGGGGACAAATCCTGGGCACGACGCCGATCGAATATCCCGGCGGCACCCACGCGCAGGCATACATGGACAAGATGCGCGCGGTCTTCGAGCACGGCGAGCCGCGCGATTTCGAGCTGCACTGGCAGGTCGAGGGCGTGGGGCAATGCTCGCATATCCGCCTCAGTCCGGAATTCGACGACGCCGGCCAGGTGGCGCGGGTGCTGGCGGTCGGACGCGACATCACGGAAATCGACCAATACCGCAAGAAGGTGAGGCACCTGGCTTTCTACGACAGCTTGACCAAGTTGCCGAACCGCGCCTTGCTGTTCGACCGCATCCGCGTGGAGATCGCGCATGCCCAGCGTTATCGCGACCTGGCCGGGCTGATGATTCTCGACCTGGACCGCTTCAAGCAAGTCAACGATACGCTGGGCCATGGCGCCGGCGACCGCCTGTTGTGCGAGGTGGCGCAACGCCTGAAATACGCGGTGCGCGCCTCCGACACGATAGCGCGGCTGGGCGGCGACGAATTCGGCGTGCTGCTGCCGGAGTTGCGCGACAAAGGCGACCTGGAGACGGTCGCCGGGAAAATACTGCAGGCGCTGGCCGAACCGTTCCATATCGAAGGCCGTGAGTTGTTCGTCTCGTGCAGCATCGGCGTCGCGCTGTTCCCCGATGACAGTGTCGAGATGGAGGCGCTGCTCAGGTACGCCGATACGGCCATGTATTTCGCCAAGAAAAAAGGGCGCAATAATTTCCAGTTCTACGCCAGGGAAATGGGCGAGCAATTCTCCGAGAAGCTGGAGCTGGAGTCGGCGCTGCGCAAGGCCTGCGACAAGGGAGAGCTGGTCCTGCATTACCAGCCGCAGATCGATTTGCCGAGCGGGCGCGTGGTCGGGGCCGAAGCCCTGCTGCGCTGGAACCGTCCGGGGCATGGGGTGGTGCCGCCGGACCGGTTCATTCCGATCGCCGAGGAATCGGGCCTGATCGTCGAGATCGGCGAGTGGGTGCTGGCGAGCGCATGCGCCGCCGCGGCGGACCTGAACCGCAGGCTGGAGGCGGCATCGGCCGCACCGGTGAAGATGGCCGTGAACGTGTCGACCCGCCAGTTCCTGCGCAACGACCTGGTGGGGGCGGTGCGCCGCATCCTGGCCGACAGCGGATGCCGCGCCGCATGGCTGGAGCTGGAGATCACCGAGGGTCTGCTGCTGGAGGACAGCCCGGAGGTGGCCGACATGCTGGCCGAGCTGGACGGCATGGGCGTCTCGCTCTCGATCGATGACTTCGGCACCGGTTATTCGGCGTTGAGTTATCTGCACCGCTTCCCGGTGGCGCAGATCAAGATCGACAAGTCGTTCGTGCAAGGCATTCCGCATGCGCGCCGGCAGTGCGAGCTGGTGAAGGCGATGCTGTCGATTTCGGCGTCGTTGCAGCTGGAGGTCGTGGCGGAGGGCGTCGAAACCCAGGCGCAGGCGGATTACCTGCGGGCGCACGGCTGCTCGCTGGTGCAGGGGTATTTTTTCAGCAAGCCGGTGTCGCGTGCCGCGTTCGAGGCCATGTTGATGACGGAGCAATCCGCCGCGCTTGCACACCGGGCGGCGGCGACGTGAGAAGATGGCGGGATCTTTTCACCGGAGACCGACGATGTATTGCAAGTCCCTCATCTTGTCGCTGCTGGCCGTCGCGCCAGCCTTCGCGGCAGCCCCAGACACCGGCCGCCACCAGGCCCAGATCGACCAGATCGTGCGGGAGATCTCGCCGGCCCGCATCGAAGGCTATATCAACAAGCTGGCCGGCTTCCGCACGCGCCATACGATGTCGGACACGGTCTCCGACACCGAGGGCATAGGCGCGGCACGGCGCTGGATCAAGAGCGAGCTGGAGCGCTGCGGCGCGGCCCGGGGCGGGCGCCTGCGGGTGGCGTTCGACAGCCATGTCGCGCCGGTCTCCGCGCGCATCAGCCGGCCGACCGAGATCGTCAACGTGGTGGCGACCCTGCCGGGCACGCAGGCGGCGTCGGTGGACCGCATGTACGTGGTCAGCGGCCACTACGACTCGCGCAACACCGACATCATGGACGCCAAGGGCGACGCGCCGGGCGCCAACGACGACGCCTCCGGCACCGCCGCCGTGATGGAGATGGCGTGCGTGATGGCCCAATACAAGTTCGACGCCACGCTGGTCTTCATGACGGTGGCGGCGGAAGAGCAGGGCCTGCTGGGCGCGGCGCACTGGGCCGAGCAGGCCAGGCAGAAGAACCTGAACATCGCCGGCATGTTCACCAACGACATCATCGGCAGCTCGCGCGACGAGCACGGCAAGGTGGACGACACGCAGGTGCGCTTGTTCGCCGAGGGCCTGCCGGTGCAGAAGGAAAACAGCGACGCCGTGCGCACGCTGATCCAGACCGGCGGCGAGAACGATTCGCTGTCGCGCCAGCTGGCGCGGGCGGTGAAGGAGGCCGGCGAGCGCTATGTGCCCAAGTTCAAGGTCAACATCATCCAGCGCCGCGACCGCTACCTGCGCGGCGGCGACCACATGCCGTTCCTGGAGCGCGGCTACGCGGCGCTGCGCTTCACCGAGCCGGCCGAGGACTTCAACCACCAGCACCAGAACATCCGCACCGAAAACGGCGTGCCGATCGGCGACCTGCCGCAGTACGACGACTTCAACTACATCGCCCAGGTGGCGCGGGTGAACGCGGCGGCCTTGTCCTCGCTGTCGCTGGCGCCGGCCGCGCCGGCCGGGGTGCAGGTGCGCACCGCCAAGCTGCAGAACGATACCGAGCTGGTCTGGCAAGCCAACGCCGAGCCCGACCTGGCGGGCTACCGCATCGTCTGGCGCGACACCACGGCCGCCGAATGGCAGGGCAGCCGGTTCGTCGGCAAGGCGACCGAGTACACGGTGCCGCTGTCGAAGGACAACTACTACTTCGGCGTGCAAGCCATCGACTACGACGGCAACGCCAGCCCGGCCAGCTATCCGGTGCCGCTGCGCTAGCTGGCGCGGCGGGCGTGGACGCCCGGGGTCGCGCCGCGGCCCTGGATGAGGGCCCGCGCCGGCTTCGGCGGCCGCGCCGCCGTCCTCGCCATCGACGGCTGGCTCTTCAGCTTGAACCGGCCCACCACCTGCGCCAGATTGTCGGCCTGGACCTGCATCGCCTCCGATGCGGCCGCCGCTTCCTCCACCAGCGCGGCGTTCTGCTGCGTCGCCTGGTCCATCTGCATGACCGCTTCCTGCACCTGGCCGATGCCCACCGTCTGCTCCGCGCTGGCGGCGCTGATCTCGCCCATCAGGTCGGTCACCTGCCTGATGCTGCCGACCACTTCCCTCATGGTCACGCCGGCCTGTTCCACCAGCCTGCTGCCCAGCTCGACCTTGGTCACCGAGTGATCGATCAAGCCCTTGATCTCCTTCGCCGCCTGGGCGCTGCGCTGGGCGAGGTTGCGCACCTCGGTGGCCACCACGGCGAAGCCGCGCCCTTGCTCGCCGGCGCGCGCCGCCTCGACGGCCGCGTTCAGGGCCAGGATATTGGTCTGGAACGCGATGCTGTCGATCACGCCGATGATGTCGACGATCCTGCGCGCCGACCCGTTGATCTCCTCCATATTGCTCACCACCTCGGACACCACCGTGCCGCCCTTGACCGCCACCTCGGACGCGGTGATCGCCAATTGGTTCGCCTGCCGCGCGTTGTCGGCGTTCTGCTTCACGGTCGAGGTCAGTTCTTCCATCGACGACGCGGTTTCCTCCAGCGAACTGGCTTGCTCCTCGGTGCGGCTGGAGAGGTCCTGGTTGCCGGTGGCGATCTGGCTGGAGGCCGAGGCGATCGTTTCGGTGCCGGCGCGCACTTCGCTGACGATGCTCACCAGGCCGTCGTTCATCTCCTTCAAGGCGAGCAGCAATTGGCCGGTCTCATCCTTGCCGGTCACGTCGATATGGCTGCCGAGGTCGCCGGCGGCGACAGTTTGCGCCACTTCCAGCGCCCGCTGGATGGGACGGGTGATGCCGCGCGCGATGAACCAGGAGATCGCGCCGCCGAGGACCAGCGCCAGCGCGCTGGCCGCGAGTACCAGCGTTCGCGCCGTCTTGAAGTTTTTTCTCGCGTCCTGGGCCGCCTGCTCATTCATTTTCTGTTCAAAGGCGGCGAATTGCGTGAGCGTGCCTCGCCATTCGTGCTGCAGCGGACGGAATTTAACCAGCAATACCTTGGTGGCCTCTTCGTTTTTGTTGGCCAGGCCCAGTGCCGCCGCCTCGGCGATCAGCGGGAGCGATTTTTCTTTCAGTTGCCGGGCCTTGTCGAACTGCGCGTTTTCCTCAGGCAGCGTGCTTGGCGAGCCGGCGAACATCTTGCGCAGTTTCTCTTCGGCGTCGTTGTAGCGTTTCTGGTCGGCCTTGATGCGCTCCATTTCCGGCAGCATATCGTCCATCTCGGTGTACAGTACGATGTTGCGTAGTGCGATGGTCTGATCGTCGATGGTCGACGCCATTTCGATCACCAGGGCGGATTCCGGGTTGTTGGTGAAGGTGATCTCTTCAAGCCGGGCCTGCACGTCACTCATGCCGTTAACGCCGAGCAGCGCAATGAGGAGCAGCAACGCCAGTATGCAGGCGAAACCTGCCGCCATCCGGTGACCTATTTTAAAGTTGGCTAAGTTCATGGGGTTCATTCAAAAAAATATGCTTTTAGTTCCTTTAGTTTAATTAGTGTTTTATTGTGGAAATATCGGGAAATCCCCATATGCGAGTAGGGAATTACCTGAAGCCGGGACAGCCGGTATTGCTGATATCATCGCGGCCCGTTGCCGCTTACTTCAACCATGACACTCAAGATCTCCCGCATCCTGCACGCAGGCTATGTCTTCGAATGCGACGGTACGCTGATCGCCTTCGATCCGATATTCGAAAACCCGTTCAGCAGGAATTGCCACGCCTTTCCCGACGTGCGTTTCGACCATGCGCGGATACGCGGGATGAAACCGGACGCGGTCTTCATCTCGCATTTCCATGACGATCACTGCTCGCTGGAGAGCCTCGACCTGCTCGACCGCACCACGCCGATCCACCTGTATTGCCTGTTCGATGAGTTGTTTGCGCTGATACGCGAGCTGGGTTTCGTCAACGTGCTGCGGCTGGAGGTGGACGCGCCGGTGCGGATCGGCGCGATCGAGGTCATTCCGCGCCGGGCGCTCGATGCCGATGTCGATTCGATGTTCCACATCCGCGCCGCCGGCCTGAATGTGCTCAACGTGGTCGATTCATGGATGGACCCGGAGACGCTGGAACAACTCAAGCCCTACGCGCCGTGGGACATGGTGCTGTGGCCCTTCCAGACCATGCGCGAGATCGATGTCATCGCGCCGTCGCGCGCGCAGGGCGGCGCGCCCGCGCTGCCGGAGGAATGGCCGGAGCAGCTGCGGGCGCTGGCGCCGCGCTATGTGGTGCCGAGTTCCTGCCAGTTCGTGCAGGAGCCCTGGTCGTGGTACAACCATGCGCTGTTCCCGATCACCTACCGCCAGTTCGCGCGGGAGGTGGGCGCCTGGCTGCCGGATGCCGCCATCGTGCGCCTGAATCCATCGGTGTCGGTGGAGCTGACGCCGCAAGGGCTGGCGCCATCCGCGCCGCTGTCGTGGGTGCTGCCGGTCGGCGAGCAGGATGTCGACTACGAGTACGACGCCGATATCGTGCCGCCGCCGACGTCCGAGATCGCGGGCCACTTCGCGCCGCTCGACGCCGGACAGACCGCGCTGGCGCTGGACTACTGCCGCAGCGGCCTGCTGGAAAAGTACGAGGACATGGAGCTGCCTTCCGACAGCTACTTCGCCACGCCGTGCATCTGGCAGCTCTCGGTCTACGACCATGAGGGCGCCGTGCGGCAGTTCCGCTACCGCGTCCACGGCGACCGCATCGCGCTCACCGGCGACGAGGAGGCGCCGACGTGGATGACCGAAATCCCCATCGCCAAACTGTACGCGGGCCTGGCGCTGGGCGAGTCGCTGACGTCGATGTACATGCGCATCAACGGCGCGCCGCCCGATGCGGATATCGTCGATGATCCCCTGATCCGCTGCCTGTTCAACGATGCCTTCGGCGCGTATCAGTCGGCACAACTCCAACGCATCAAAGAGAGAGCCGCACAATGACTTTAGGCCGTGCCTTGCTTGTCGCCGCCACGTTTTTCGCCTCCACCGCGCAGGCGCAATCGGTGGCCTTCACGTTCGACGATGGGCCCAGGCTGGAGACGACGCCGCTGCTGTCGCCGCAGCAGCGCAACCAGGCGCTGCTCGGCGCGCTGGCCGCGCATCATGTGCAGGCGGCGCTGTTCGTCACCTGCGGCTACGGCGCGGACAAGCCGGAAGGCTACGCGCTGGCCAAGGCCTGGGGACAGGCGGGCCACGCGCTCGGCAACCACACGATGACCCATCCGGACCTGAACGACGCCAAGCTCACGCTGGCGCAGTACCGCCAGGAGGTGCAGGACTGCGACCGCATCACGTCGACCCTGCCGGGCTATCAGAAGTGGTTCCGCTACACCTTCCTGCGCGAGGGGAACACGCCCGAAAAGCGCGACGGCATGCGGGCGTTCCTGAAGCAGAGCGGCTACCGCAACGGCTACGTCAGCCTCGACACCAGCGACTGGCGGCTGGATGAAAAACTCAATGACGTGCTGCGCGCCGATCCCAAGGCCGACATCGAGCCGATCAGGCAGGCCTACCTGTCGCACCTGCGCCAGCGCGCGACCGCCTATCGCGACCTGTCGCGCAAGCTGGAAGGGCGCGATATCCCGCAGGTCATGCTGATGCACCACAACCTGATCAACGCGCTGTGGCTCAAGGATGCGATCCAGCAGTTCGTCGACATGGGCTGGACCATCATTCCGCCGGCGCAGGCGTATGCCGATCCGGTCTACCAGCTGCAGCCGGAGCGCCCGGCGCCGGGACAGAGCCTGCTGCTGTCGATCGCGCGCACGCGCGGCATGGGCAGGTTCGAGGGCTGGGAGCGGCTGGTCGACGACGGCGATTTCGAGATCAACGCGCTGGCCGTCGCCGACGGCGCGCCGGCGCCCGATCCGCGCGATACGGCCAATATGGCGCGCTGCCGCGCACTGCTGGCCAAACCGTTCCCGCTCGCGCGGTTCGAGGCGCTGTTCAAGACCACGCTGGTGCTGGATGTGAAGAACATGCCGCACGACTGCGCATACGGTTATTTCGACAAGGCCAAGCCCGACGCCGGCGCGCTGCTGGTGTTGAGTTTTTCTCACCGCAAGGACTCGCTGAAAAACTACGAGGGCAGCAAGAACGAGCCGCGCGGCGATGGGCCGCACCTGCCGGATTCCGTGTTCGACTTCACCTATCACGGCTATGGCTTGTACTTCATCGAGGTGCTGACCACCGAGAAGGATTGGGTGGTCGTGGCGACCGCGCGCCAGCAGTTGTTGCCTGACGCGGCCAGGCTGGCGGTTGACTTTATGAAAACTGCGCCGATGCAGAAGTGGGCGCCGCTGCCGGACTAGGCCGCAACAGCGCTATCGCCAAGAAACAACAATCTGGCAAGCCGTCACGTACGGCGCGTCAGATTGGTGCATATTGAGTCTACAATTGACTCAATAGTCGGGGGCGATCATGAAAAGTAAATTCTCCATCAAGAATATTTTCATTTTGTTCTTCCTGGTCAGTCTGGCGCTGTCCTGCCTGACCTTGTGGGCGCTGGTGCGTATCTCGACCAAGGAGGCCGAGCTCAACCACGCCAGCGAGGCGCGCTACCGCTCCTATCTGCTGGCCGACGAATTACGGCAGAGCTCGGACGACCTGACCCGGCTGGCCCGCACCTACGTCGTCACCGGCGATCCCAGGTACGAAAAAGAATATCTCGACATCCTCGATATCCGCAACGGCAAGAAGCCGCGCCCGCAGCACTACGAGCGCATCTACTGGGATTTCGTCGCGGCCGGTGTCGACAAGCCCACGCCGGACGGCGACACCGTCGCGCTGGCGGACCTGATGCGCCAGGCCGGCTTCACCGAGGAGGAGTTCGGCAAGCTGAAGGAGGCGCAGGCCAATTCGGACGGGCTGGTGAAGACCGAGGTCATCGCCATGAACGCGGTCAAGGGCTTGTTCGACGACGGCACTGGCAAGTTCACCAAGAGCGGGCCGCCCGATCCCGAGATGGCGCGCAAGATCATGCACGACGAGCAGTACCACAAGAACAAGGCCAGGATCATGCAGCCGGTGAACGAGTTCCTGGTGCTGCTGGACCAGCGCACCGGCGCGGCGGTGACCAACGCGGCCCATAGCACCAACATGGCGTTCTGGACCGCGATCGCGCTGCTGATCGTGCTGGTGGGCGTGTCGCTGCTGTGCCTGTTCATGATCTACCGCCACATCAAGCTCAGCTTCGACCACGCGATCGACACCGCGCGCAATATCGCCGAGGGCGACCTGAGCCACGACATCCGCGTCGAGCGCGACGACGAGGTCGGCCACCTGATGGATGCGATGAACACCATCAACACCAACCTGACCGGCATGATCGGCCGCATCCGCTCCAGCACCGACGAGATGCTGGTGGCGACCGACGAGATCGCGCGCGGCAACGCCGACCTGTCCTCGCGCACCGAGTCCCAGGCCAGCTCGCTGGAGCAGACCGCCAGCTCGATGGAGCAGTTGACCGACACCGTCAAGCAGAACGCCGACAGCGCGCGCGCGGCCAACCAGTTCGCGGCCGACGCCTCCACCGTGGCGGTGCAGGGCGGGGCGATGGTGGCGCAGGTGGTCGACACCATGGGCTCGATCAAGGCCAGTTCCAGCCGCATCGTCGACATCATCGGCGTCATTGACGGCATCGCGTTCCAGACCAACATCCTGGCGCTCAACGCGGCGGTGGAGGCGGCGCGCGCGGGCGAGCAGGGGCGCGGTTTCGCGGTGGTGGCGTCGGAGGTGCGCAACCTGGCCCAGCGCAGCGCGGCCGCGGCCAGGGAGATCAAGGAGTTGATCGGGGCGTCGGTGGAGACGGTCGACGCCGGCAGCAAGCTGGTCAACGATGCCGGCAGCACCATGACCGTGCTGGTGGCGTCGGTGCAGAAGGTGGCCGGCATCATGGCGCAGATCACCGAGGCCAGCCAGGAACAGAGCACGGGCATCGGCGAGGTCAACCGAGCGGTGGCGCAGATGGACGATATCACTCAGCAAAACGCCGCGCTGGTGGAGCAGGCCGCTGCGGCGGCCGAGAGTTTGCAGGAACATGCGCAGGCGCTGGCCCAGTCGGTGCAGGTGTTCCACCTGAAGGGCGAGGCGGCCGGCGTTGCGCGCCGGCCGGGGCTGGCGCCGCCGCGCGCCCGGCTGGCGCTGGCGCGCTCGCGGTGAAGCGGGCTTAGCTTAACACCTTGTCGGCCGGCAGGTTGGCCAGGAAGGCGTGGATCTGCGACACCACGGCCGCGCCTTCGCCCACCGCCGCGGCCACCCGCTTGGTCGAGCTGGCGCGCACGTCGCCGATGGCGAACACGCCCGGCACCGGTCTCCAGCGCCGAGCGCGACGGCAGGTCGCGCGGATACACGCCGTCGGCGAAGTTGGCGCGGCATTGCGCCTTGGTGACGTCGAAGCCGGTGCGGATGAAGCCGTTGGCGTCGACGTCCACGCCGCAGTCGCTCAGCCAGCCGGTGTTGGGGTCGGCGCCGATGAACAGGAACACGCGGCAGACGTCGTAGTCGCATTCCTGTTCGTTCAAGGAATTACGGATGCGGACCTGCTTCAAGCCGTCGTCGTCGCCCTCCAGCGCCACGATCTCCGAGTGCGTGTGCAGCTCGATGTTGGGCGTGGCCTGGATGCGCTCGATCAGGTAGCTGGACATGGTAGAGGCCAGGCTGTCCTTGCGGATCAGCATGTGGACCTTGGACGCGTGGCCCGACAGGAACACGGCGGCCTGGCCGGCCGAGTTGCCGCCGCCGACCAGCACGATCTCCTCGGTCTTGCACAGCTTGGCCTCGATCGGCGAGGCCCAGTAGTACACGCCCTTGCCCTCGAACTGGCGCAGGTTGGCCAGCGACGGCCGGCGGTAGCGCGCGCCGCACGACAGCACCACGGTGCGCGCCTTCAGCCGTTGCAGGCTGCCGCACATCTCGACCTGCAGCGGATAGGTGTCGCAGATCAGGCGGCCGGCCGGGGCCGGGATCGCCACCTCGACGCCGAACTTCTGCGCCTGCACGTAGGCGCGGCCGGCCAGCGCGCGGCCGGAGACGCCGGTGGGGAAGCCCAGGTAGTTCTCGATGCGCGCGCTGGCGGCGGCCTGGCCGCCGTAGGCGCGCGTCTCCAGCGCCAGCACCGACAAGCCCTCCGACGCGGCGTACACCGCCGTCGCCAGGCCGGCCGGGCCGGCGCCGACCACGATCACGTCCCAGATCTTGTCGCCGTCGAGCTCGGGCAGCATGCCCAGGCAGCGGCCGATGTCGACCACGGTCGGGTTCTTCTTGACCACGCCGTCCGGGCAGACCACCAGCGGCAGCTCCTCCGGTTTGGGCTGGTAGTGCGCCATCAGGTCGGCGGCCTGCCGGTCCAGCTCGGGGTCGAGCACGGTGTGCGGATGGCCGTTGGCGGCCAGGAAGCTCTGCAGCGTGTGGATGCGGCCGTGGCCGCGCGGGCCGCCGATCACGGGGCCGCCGGAATTCTGCTCGATCAGGCCGACGCGGCGCAGGATCAGCGCGCGCACGATGCGCTCGCCCAGCTCGGCGTGCGCGACCAGCAGCGCGCGCAGCGACTCGGACGGCAGCACCAGCACCTCGACCGCGCCGACCGCCTTGCCGTTGCCCAGCGAGGGACGGCCCGACAGCTGCGCCACCTCGCCGCCGAACTGGCCCGGCGTGTGGGTGGTGATGTAGGCGGTGTTGCCCAGGCCGTCGTAGCGGCTGACCTCGATGCCGCCCTTGATCACCAGCACCAGGCCGAAGCTGGTTTTGCCGGCCTCGAAGATCATCTCGCCGTCGCTGTAATGGCGCACGTGGCCGAAGCGGTGCATATGCTTGATGTCGGCCGCGCTGAGCACGGGGAAGATCTGGTGGCGGCGCTGTTCCAGGTCGAGCGGCAGCTGCGGCGTGGGCTCGTCCGGGGTGTATTCGGGGAGCAGTTCCAGAGGGGTGATGGCCATGATAATTCCGGGGAAAATGTGAGGGCGGTCGAAATGCTGCAAGTCTAGCGCAAGGGCGGCGCCCGGTGTAAACACTTAGGAGGGAGGGGGCCGCAATGCGCCGCCGGGCAACTCGGATTAGAATGGCTGTTTTAGCGAAATCACTGACGATAGAACACGATGGCTTACAAGACTCTGGAAGATACGATAGGCAACACGCCGCTGGTGCAGCTGACCCGGATTCCCGGCGCCGACGCGCTGGCCCGCAACAACGTCATCCTCGGCAAGCTGGAGGGGAATAATCCGGCCGGCTCGGTCAAGGACCGCGCCGCCATGTCCATGCTCAAGCGCGCCGAGGAGCGCGGCGACATCAAGCCGGGTGATACGCTGATCGAAGCCACCAGCGGCAACACCGGCATCGCGCTGGCGATGGCGGCCGCGCTGCGCGGCTACAAGATGCTGCTGCTGATGCCGGAGAACCTGAGCGTGGAGCGGCGCCAGAGCATGGCGGCCTACGGCGCGCAGATCCTGCTCACGCCCAAGACCGGCGGCATGGAGTACGCGCGCGACATGGCCGAGCAGTTGCAGAAGGACGGCAAGGGCATCATCCTCGACCAGTTCGGCAATTTCGACAACTCGCGCGCGCACTACGAGGGCACGGGGCCGGAAATCTGGCGCGACACCGAAGGCCGCGTGACGCACTTCGTCAGCGCCATGGGCACCACCGGCACCATCATGGGCGTGTCGCGCTACCTGAAGGAGCAGAACCCGGGCGTGCAGATCATCGGCGCCGAGCCGGAGGAGGGCTCGTCGATCCCGGGCATCCGCAAATGGCCGGAGGCCTACCTGCCGAAGATCTACGAGCGGGCGCGGGTGGACCAGATCGAACCGGTGTCGCAGGCGGCGGCCGAACGCATGGCGCGCCGCATGGCTGCCGAGGAGGGCATCTTTTGTGGAATTTCGGCGGCGGGCGCCTGTGAAATCGCGCTGCGCGTGTCGCAAACGGTGGAGAACGCGACCATCGTGTTCATCGTGTGCGACCGGGGCGACCGCTACTTATCGACCGGGGTGTTCCCGGCGTAAGCCAAGCGTGAACTGCGCGCCCGCCCCCGGATAAGGGGCGGGCGCGGCGGCAGGACGGGGGGGCTGAAATCAGCCCTGGCCGCCTGGTTCGCCTTCTTTCGGCTTGAACTGCTTGTCGCTGATGCGGAACTTGTTGCGGCGGTCGCCCATCAAGTAACGCAGGTCGCGAATGCTCAGGTCGCTTACTTCGTGCATGCGGATCAGCAGCGAGGCGCCAACCGGCAGGCGGTGGTGGCGGATTTTGCTGATGACCGGCGGCGCCACTTCCAACGCGCGCGACAGGGCCGCGTCGTTTTTCAGACGCAGGTTCTCGATCAGGGTATCGAGCAGGCGGTTGGGATTGTATTGCAACAGATCATCGCCATCCGCATCGTTGTTCATATCTATGCCGACTTGGTTTGTCATGATTTCGTCTTTTCCTTCTGTAAAGTTGTCCTGCAAAGTACAACACTCGGAGCTCGCTTTGCTGCGTTAATGTTCATCCTTACCAAGGAACGAATTCACACACGGACGGGATTCCGGGATAACAAGTTTCATAATATATACACAATTGTACAACAACACGCCTTCTAATACTCATAAGCAATAAAAAAACTCGCTTGCCATGGGTTATTGTTGTCCGGTTGCAACATTGTGTGAGAATTATACACCCAACGATATGCTAAGCTGACTGTGCACACTTTTAATGAACACACAAAGTTAATTATAAATTAATTTTGTTGTAGAACGGTTTACGTTAGCCCCACAGTAACCGCAAGTTTGTACAAATAATTGCCAAGTGTCAACTAAACAATACAGTTTGCAAGTCTGTGGGACAAGATACTTTACGCTTCCTTACATCCCGCCGCGTGCCAGACGCACCGCGCGCCCCAGTTCGACCACCGACATCGCATAGAAATAACTGCGGTTGTATTGCGTGATCGCAAAGAAATTATTGTTCGCCAGCCAGTACTCGGTCGGCTCGGCGCCGTTCTGCAAGTCCACCAGCCCGTAGGTCTGCTGTTCCGGCACCGGCACCGTGGTGCTGACGCCGGCCGCCGTCAGTTCCTGCGGACGGTACTTGGCGCTCAGGCCCTGGTTGGTCATGCTTTCCCAGGCGCGGTTGGGCGAGACGGCGGCGGAATACACCAGCGGGCCGCCCAGCTCGCGCTGCCAGCCGTGCGCGACCAGGAAGGCCGCCACGCTGCCGATGGCGTCGACGCCGGAGTTGAGCAGGTCGACCTTGCCGCTGCCGTCGAAATCCACCGCGTACTTCATCAGGCTGCTGGGCATGAACTGCGGCATGCCGATGGCGCCGGCGAACGAGCCGCGCAGCGACAGCGGGTCGATGCCGTTCTGGCGCGCGAACAGCAGCGTCGCCTCCAGCTCGCCGCGGAAGAAGGCCATGCGCTCGGCGCGCTGCGGCGCCTCGGGATACGAGAAGGCCAGCGTGGTCAGGGCGTCGACCACGCGGAAGCGGCCGGTGTTGCGGCCGTACACGGTCTCGACGCCGAGGATGCCGACCAGGATCTCGGCCGGCACGCCGTACAGCGCTTCGGCCCGCTCGAGCGCCTCGCGGTTGTCGTTCCAGAACTTGACGCCGTTGTCGATGCGAACCGGATCGACGATCAGTTTGCTGTACGCCTGCCAGTTCTTGGGCTTGCCCGGCGGCGCCGGCTTGACCAGCTGCACGGCGGCGTCGACGTAGCGCACCTGGCCCATCAGCGTGTTCAGTTCGGCGCGGTCGAAGCCGTCGCGGGTGGCGACGTCGTCGAGGAAGGCGCGCACCTCCTTCCAGTCGCCGAAGTTGACGAACTCGCCGGTGTAGTCGATAGTCGGCGGGCCTTTTTTCTTGGCGGCCGGCGCGGCCTTCTTCTTCGGCTGCATGCTGGGCGGCAGCTTGTAGCCGTAGGGGTCGATGGCGGCGGCGGCGCTGGCCTGGCCCAGGGTGGCGGCGCCCAGCAGCAGGGCGGAAATCAAAGTCTTCATCGGCATAAGGTTAGCAGTGTTTTGAGCGTCGTCAGCGACGCCGAACGTGATTCGGAACCGGCGGCGCCATACTTCAGCGCGCCGTACAGGGTTAAAAATTTTTCCATCGCGGCATGCTTGTCCGGGCTGGCCTGCATGGTGCGCAGGCGGGCGGCATAGCCGAGCGGGCCCTCGTCCGGGCGGCGCGCGTAACCGTGGCGCGCCTGCTGCCGGCAAAACCGCTCGTACAGCCCGTCCAGCGGCGCCACCGGCCGACGCCGCCGCAGCCAGCGCAGCGCCGCCAGCAGGGCGCACACCAGCGCCGCACCGAGCGCGCCGCGCCAGTTGGCGAAGGCCGAGCTTAGTTCTTCGAGGAAACCTCGCTGCCTGTCTGGATTGTAATCCAGGACCCATTGATTCCAAGCATTATTCAACGCGGCGTAACGGAATCTGATCTGGCTCAACCACGAATTGGGGTCGTTTTGCAGATTTAGCAAGGGGGCGAGGCCGAAACCTGTTGCTTGCGGCAGCGCCCGGGCCAGGTTGTGGGCGATGCGTTCGGGGCGACGGCGGTGGTCGGGTCGATCCTCGGCGCCAGCCGGCGCCGGCGGCCCAGTACTCGGCCCAGGCGTGGGCGTCGGACTGGCGGATGGTGAGGTAGCCGTCCACCGGGTTCAGTTCGCCGCCCTGGTAGCCGGTGACCACGCGCGCCGGCACGCCCATGGCGCGCAGCAGCACCACGAAGGCGCCGGCGTAGTGCTCGCAGAAGCCGGCCTTGCTGCCGAACAGGAAGTCGTCGACCGCGTCGCGGCCCAGCAGCGGCGGTTGCAGCGCAGCGGGGCGTAGCCGCCATGCGGAAGGTAGCGCCCGCAGCGCGGCGCCGGCGGCCTGGGGGGCGGTCAGCGGGCCGTCGGCGCCGGGGGCGACGGTCTGGCGCCAGCGGCGCGCCAGTGCCAGCGTGCGCGGGTTGTAGCCGGCCGGCAGCTCGGTCCAGCGCGCCATGCGTTGCGGCTGCTCGGCCGCTTGCACGCTGAAATCGGTCCAGGCGTCGGCCTCGTAGCGCACGCGCTGGGTGACCGGATCGCTGGTGAAGAATTCCAGCTCGTCGGAGTCGCGCACGCGGTGGCCGGGCAGGGACAAGGTCGGGCCGCTCAGCTCCAGCGCGGCCAGCCAGCGGGTGTTGCTGGGCTCCATGGTGATTTCGTGGTGCACCGGCCGGCCGCGCGTGGCGATGTTGACGTCCAGCCGCTGCAGGCCGCGCCGGCGCGGCACGCGGGTCCAGGTGCGGCCGTCGTAGTCGCCCAGCACGATGCTGCGCCAGTACAGCTGGCCCTGCGCCGGTACGCCTCCGGGGAAGCGCGCGCGGAAGGCCACGGCGTCGGACTGCGCCAGCGAGGACAGCGTGCCCGGCGCCATGCTGTCGGAGATGCCGGTGTGGCCGCTGTGGGCGTCGCCGGGCAGGCCCCACAGCGGGCCCTGGATGCGCGGGAAGCCGACGAACATCAGCAGCGCCAGCGGCGCGGCCAGCAGCGCGGTGCTGACGGCCTTGCGCAGGCGCCGCGCCAGCGGCGGCAGGGCGCCGGTGTACTGGAACGATTGCTGGGCGGTCAGCAGGACGATCAGCGTGGCGCCCATCCACAGCGCGGTCGGCATGGTTTGCGAGTAGAGGAAATTGGTCAGCAGGACGAAGAAGCTGAGGAAGATCACCACGAACAGGTCGCGCTTGGCGCGCATCTCCAGCAGCTTGAAGGCCAGCAGCAGGGTGAGCATGGCGACGCCGGCGTCGCGGCCGAGCAGCGTGTGGAAGCTGCGGTAGACGCCGGCCATCGCGGCCAGCGACACCGGCAGCAGCACCCACAGCGGCGGCATGCGCCGGCCGCGCCAGGTGATGGCGGCGCGCCACAGCAGCGTGGCGCACACCACGATGCCGATCCAGAGCGGCAGGTGCTCGAAGTGCGGCGCCAGCACCATCAGCGCGGCGGTCAACAGCAGCAGGGTGTCGGACTTGTCGCGGGTCAGGCGCAGCGACAGGCGGGCACGCGGGCCAGCGTTGGCGCTGGGGCCGGAGCCGAGGCTGGCGCTAGTGCCCGAGCCGGGGCCTGAGCTGGGACTGGCGCCCGAGCCGGGGCCGGGGACAGGCGCGGGCGCGGTGCTGGCGCTGCTGTCGGCGGCGCGGGCGCCGGGCGGCTGCGGTGGCGGCGGGGTGGTGGTCATGGCTGGCCCTCGTGGCCGAACAGCGCCAGTGCGCGCAGGCAGGCGGCCTGGTGGGCGTCACCCAGCGCGGGGCCGTAGTCGTGCTGCGCCAGGCGGAAGCTGTAGGGCAGGGCGCGCTGCTCGGCATCCAGCACCCAGCGCGCCATGCGCGACAGCTTCTGTTCCAAATCCAGTTGCGGCGGCAGCTCGGCGAAGTCGAGGCACAGCTCGGCCACCGCTCCGCCGTCGAAGTGCTTGGTGACCAGCTGGCCGCCCAGCGCCGGGTCGTGGCGGGCGATCTGGCGCCAGGCCAGGTGGCGCATCGGGTCGCCCGGCTGGTAGCTGCGGATGCCGGCGAAGTTGTCCAGTCCGACGGTGCCGTGGCCGTCCTCGCTGGCGGCGCCGCTCGACGGCAGCGGCTGCGGCGGCAGCTCGGGCGCGGGGTAGACCAGCACCCTGAGCGCGGGCCGCCAGTAGCTCCACGCGCGGAACAGGCCGAGCGGGAAGCGCGTGACCAGGCGCACGCGCGGCGCCTCCAGCCAGCCGCGCTGCGAGGTGGCGGCCGACAGCCGCACCGCGCTGGCGCCGCCGGCCAGCACGTCGGTGACCTGGCGCGGCTCGCCGTCGGCCTGGAAGCCCAGCCAGACGGCGTAGCGGTCGCGCTTGCTCTGGTTGTGCACCAGCAGCTCGAACTGCGCGGCCTCGCCGGCGAACACCGGCTGCGCGCGGCCGGGCGCGAGCCGCAGGCGGGCCAGGTTGTGGGCGGTCTGGTACATGTCGGCGATGGCGCAAGCGCCGGCGAAGAAGGTCAGCCCGAAGCCCAGGCCGAGGTTGTAGTTCAGGGAGCCGATCAGCATCAGCAGCAGCAGGCCGGCGAAGGCCATGCCGGGCCGGGTCGGCACGATGAACACGCGGCGCATGGTCAGCGTCACTTCGCCCGGCTCGCTGGGGCCGAGCTGGAACAGCCACTGGTCGCGGGCCTTCCGGTAGAGCGTGGACAGCGGGCCGGCCATGGCGCTCTAGACGGGCACCGACTTTTGCAGCTGCAGCACCAGGTCGCGGCTGGCCAGCGCCACGCCGTGCGCGGCCTTCAGCGGTCGCAGCCGGTGTGCGCACACCGGCACCAGCACCGCCTGCACATCCTCCGGCAGCACGTGGTCGCGGCCCTCCAGCGCGGCCCAGGCGCGCGCGGCCTGCAGCAGCGCGATGGCGGCGCGCGGGCTCATGCCCTCGGCGAACAGGCCGTTCTGGCGCGAGGCGGCGGCCAGCGCCTGCACGTAGTCGATCAGCGCCGGCGCGGCGTGGATGCGCTTGAGCGCCTGCTGCGCCCCGGCCAGCTCGGCCGGCGTCATGGCCGGTTGCAGGGCCTTGAGCAGCACGCGGCGGTCCTCGCCCATCAGCAGCGCGCGCTCGGCGGCGGCGTCCGGGTAGCCCAGCGACAGGCACATCAGGAAACGGTCGAGCTGGGATTCGGGCAGCGGGAAGGTGCCGATCTGGTGGGTCGGGTTTTGCGTGGCGATCACGAAGAACGGTTCGGGCAGCGCGCGCGTGACACCGTCGGCGCTGACCTGGCGCTCCTCCATCGCCTCCAGCAGGCCGGACTGGGTCTTGGGCGTGGCGCGGTTGATCTCGTCGGCCAGCAGCACCTGCGTGAAGATGGGGCCGGGGTGGAACACGAAGCCGTTCTTCTCGCGCTCGTAGATCGAGATGCCGTTGACGTCGGCCGGCAGCAGGTCGCTGGTGAACTGGATGCGGTTGAAACGCAGCCCCAGCGAGATCGCCAGCGCGTGCGCCAGCGTGGTCTTGCCCACGCCCGGCACGTCCTCGACCAGCAGGTGGCCGCCGGCCAGCAGGCAGGTCAGCGCCAGGCGGATCTGCTGCTCCTTGCCGACGATGATGTCGCCGACCTGGCGGGCCACGGCGTGCAGTTTGGTGTACATGGGTTCGATGGGAGTTGGGCGCTGTTCAGATTCTATGCGAGAAAGCGCGCGGGCGATACCATGCCGTCCATCTATGGTAGATTAGCGCCTACACGCAGCAAGACAAGCACATGACCACAGCCATTTACAGCCATCCCGATTGCGCCCGCCACGACATGGGCGACTGGCACCCCGAATCCCCCGCGCGCCTGCAAGCGATTGCCGACCAGCTGATTTCCTCGCACATCAGCGACCTGTTGGAATACCGCGAGGCGCCGCTGGTGCAGCTGTCGGACCTGGAGCGCAACCACAGCCGCAACGCCATCGCCATCGTGCGCGACAACGTGCCGGAGCCGGGCGAGACCTACCCGATCGACGGCGACACCACGCTCAACCACTACAGCTGGCGGGCCGCCCAGCGCGCCGCCGGCGCCGCCGTGGCCGCGACCGACGCGGTCATCGACGGCGAGATCGACAACGCCTTCTGCTCGGTGCGTCCGCCCGGCCACCACGCGCGGCCGATCGAGCCGATGGGCTTCTGCCTGTTCAACAACGTGGCGGTGGCGGCCAAGCACGCGCTGGATGTGCGCGGGCTGGCGCGGGTGGCGGTGGTGGACTTCGACGTCCACCACGGCAACGGCACCGAGGAGGCGCTGCTGGACGAGCCGCGCGCGCTGATGGTGAGCTTCTACCAGCATCCGTTTTATCCGTACACCGACCCGCTGCCGATCAGCGGGCACATGGTCAACGTGCCGGTGCCGGCCCACACCAAGGGCGATGGGGTGCGCAAGATCGTGCTGGAGCAATGGTTGCCGGCGCTGCACGCGTTCAAGCCGGAGATGATCTTCATCTCGGCCGGCTTCGACGCCCACCGCGAGGACGACATCGGCGGCATGGGGCTGGTCGAGGCGGACTATGCGTGGATGACGCAGCAGGTGATGGAGGTGGCCAGGCTGTACGCCAAGGGCCGCGTGGTCAGCTGCCTCGAGGGCGGCTACAACCTGTCGGCGCTGGGCCGCAGCGTGGTGGCGCATGTGAAGGCGCTGGCGGACCTGTGAGCGTGGCGGGCGGTATGCGGCCGGCGGTATGTCGCAGGTCCTTGTGGCATTCATGCTCTTTCCCCTTGCGCGTTTCATCTCGTTTTGTCTGATTCTGTCTCATCGGACCTTGTGCGCCGCACAAAGTCCAAACGAGACAAAACGAGTTGGAAAGAGACATCCAAACCAGCACGAATGCTAGAAGGGTGGATTTCAGGACCCGGCGTCTATACTCCCGGCAAGGAAGCGGGCTGTACCCTAAGGCGCGGCAGCCGGATCTCCAGCGTGCCGAACTGGAGTATCGTGCAGCCGGCGCGGCTTGCGTTTCCTGGCCATTCGACCTGCTCCAGCGCGACAACGTTTGTTCCGTTCAAACGAGGATGTCGATCGCAATTAAATTCGCTGACGGTTTCGCACGTTCGTGGCCCGCAAATGAAAACGCCCTGCCGGGCGGCAGGGCGTCAGGCGTCACGCGGCTGGCCGCGTCAGGCGGCGACGTTGCGCCCGCTCCTGGCCGACCAGCGGTACAAGCCCCACACCATGGCCACGCCGAGGATCAGCGCCACGATCATGGTCTGCGCCTCGCTCAGCGAGTTGGCGATGGCCAGCGGCTCGCCCTTGCCGGAGACCACGATCAGGCCGGCCAGCGCGACGTTGAACAGGCTCTCGCCGACGATGAAGCCCGACATCACCAGCACGCCCAGGCGCTTGGCGGTGTCGCCGCCGACCTTGTGCTCCATCGCGCGGTCGAACAGGTAGCCGGTCACGGCGCCGATGCACACCGGCGTGATCACCGCGCTGGGCAGGTAGATCGCCAGGCCCACGCCCAGCGGCGGCAGCGAGTACTTGCCGTCGCTGGACTTCTTCAGGGCGAAGTTGATCGCCACCAGCAGCAGGCCGACCAGCGCGCCGTAGGCCAGCAGGTCCCAGCGCAGCTGGCCGCCGATGACGCCCTTGGCCAGGGTCGAGATCAGCAGCGCCTGCGGCGCGGCCAGCGGCTGGTCCGAGATCGAGTTGAGGTTGGGCGCGCCGACGAAGCCGTTGGCGTGGTTGAGCAGCTCGAGCACCGGCGGCACCACGCACGAACCGGCGACCACGCCGATCAAGAGGCCGACCTGCTGCTTCCACGGGGTGGCGTCGACCAGCTGGCCGGTCTTCAAGTCCTGCAGGTTGTCGTTGCCGATCACCGCCACCGCCAGCACCACGGTGGTGACGAACAGCGCGTAGGCGATCAGCGCCTGCGCCACCTCCGGGCCCATGACGCTGCGCCCGACCATGCCCACGCTCAGCGCGGCGCCGAGGATGGTGAGGATGGCGATGCCCGACACCGGCGAATTGGAGGAGCCGATCAAACCCGCCATGTAGCCGCAGACGGCGGCGGCGAACATGCCGGCGATCAGGATGTAGCCGATGCCGACCGCCACCAGCGGGAAGGCCAGCGACGACAGCGGGCCACCCTGCAGGAAGGAGGCCAGCAGCCAGCCGGCCGGCACCATCGACAGCAGCGTGACCAGGCCGACCACGAAGATCGGCAGGTCCTGCTCGGTGCGATCGAGTACGCCGCCATTGAGCTTGGCCTTGCGCGCAGATTCCATCGCCGACTTCAGGCCGCCGAAGATCGGCTTGGCCAGGCCGGCCAGCGTGATGATGGCGGCCATGCCGATCACGCCGGCGCCCATCATGCGTACCTCTTTGGACCAGATGCCCAGCGCGTGCGCGGAGGCGTCGACGCCGGCGGCGGCCGGCGACAGGGACGTCATCAAAGGCACCATGATGCCCCAGGCGATGACCAGGCCGGCCAGCATCGCGATGCCGACCGTGATGCCCATCAGGTGGCCGGCGCCGATCAGCGCCAGCGAGCTCGAAGCGCCGATGCCGGTGGCGCCGGAGCCGGTGCGGAAGTAGATCGCCACCTCGCCGGCCATCAGCTTGACGGCGGCGCCGGCCGCGAACACGGCCGAGGCGACGCTGCCCCAGATCACGGCCCACAGGCCGGCCTTGCCCTCGGCCGCGCCGGCGCGCGAGGCCATGCCGACCTTGAGCACCTCGGCCGCGGCCACGCCCTCGGGATAGGGCAGGTTGGACTGCGACACCAGCGCGCGGCGCAGCGGCATGGTGTACATCACGCCCAGCACGCCGCCGATGGCGCAGGCGCCGAAGGTCGGCCAGAACGGCACCTTGGCCCACCAGCCGATCATCAACAGGCCAGGCAGCACGAAGATCACCGAGGCCAGCGTGCCGGCGGCCGAGGCGATGGTCTGGACGATGTTGTTTTCCTGGATGGTGGCGTCCTTGAAGGCGCTCAACAGCGCCATCGAGATCACGGCGGCGGGGATCGAGGTGGCGAAGGTCAGGCCGACCTTCAGGCCAAGGTAGACCTGCGCGGCGGTGAACACCAGCGTGATCAGAATGCCCAGGATAATGCCGCGGACGGTGATTTCCTTGGGGTTGGATGGTGCAGCTATGCTCATCTTCAGCACTCCGGTGGAGAAAATAATATTGTTTATATGGTCAGGAAACGGAAAAAGCGCCCCATGATATCCGAAGTCCAGACGGGGTAGCAGGTAAAATAGCGGATTGTCAGAACGATTTTGAAGGTCAGAGCATGTCGATACAATGGTACCCGGGGCACATGAACGCCGCCAAGAAGAAGGCGGCCGAGCAGATGGAGAACACCGACCTGGTGATCGAGGTGGTCGACGCGCGCCTGCCCGAGGCCAGCACCAACCCGATGGTGGAGGAGCTGCGCAAGTTCCGCCAGCGTCCGTGCCTGAAGATCCTCAACAAGGTCGACCTGGCCGATCCGGCCGCCACGGCGGCCTGGGTGGCCTACTACAACGCGCAGGAGGGCGTGACGGCGTTCGCGATGACCACCAAGAAGCCGGCCGACGTCGCGCGCGTGCCGGAACTGGCCAAGCAGCTGGCGCCGCACCGCGGCGTGCCGACCAAGCCGCTGCGCATCATGATCATGGGGATCCCCAACGTCGGCAAGTCGACCTTGATGAACGCCCTGCTCAAGCGCAAGGTGGCCAAGGTCGGCGACGAGCCGGCGGTGACCAAGCAGCAGCAGAAGCTCTACCTGGACAAGAACACGATTTTGGTCGACACGCCCGGCATGCTGTGGCCGAAGATCGCGCTGCCGAGCGACGGCTTGATGCTGGCCGCCAGCCACGCGATCGGCTCGAACGCGCTGATCGAGGAGGAGGTGGCGGTGTTCCTGGCCGACGAGATGCTCAAGCACTACCCGCAGCTGCTGGTGGCGCGCTACGGCTTCAAGGACATCGAGAGCTTCGACGGCATCGCGGTGGTGGAGGGCGTGGCGGCCAAGCGCGGCTTCCGTCAGAAGGGCGGCGACCTCGATTTCGAGAAGGCCTCGCACACCTTCCTGGGCGACTACCGCAGCGGCATCCTGGGCCGCATCTCGCTGGAGACGCCGGCCACCCGCAAGGAGCGACTGGAACAGCACAACGCCGAGATGGCGGTGAAGGCCGCCGAGAAGGCCGCCATCGCCGCCGCCAAGGCCGAAGCCTACGCCAACGGCAAGCGCGGCACCTAGCCGAAGCGGAAGCTGGTCACCGCCAGCGATCCCATGAACGCGTCCTCGTGATACGGCACGGACGCCGCGTCATTCTCCGCCGCGCCCAGCGCCACCATCAACGGCAGCAGATGCTCCTCGCGCGGATGCGCCATGCGCGCGGCCGGCGCCTGCTCCCACGCCAGCAGCCGCGCCGTGCGTTCTTCCGGCGGCAGCGCCATCGCCGCGCGCAGCCAGCCGTCGAAGGCGTGCGAAGCCGCCGCCCCCTGCGCGTTGAAGGCGCGCAGATTGTGGTAACTCAGCCCGCTGCCGACGATCAGCACTCCCTGCCCGCGCAAGGGCGCCAGCAAACGTCCCACCTCCAGATGCGCCGACGGATCGAGCCCCCGCTTGAGCGACAGCTGCACGATGGGCACGTCGGCGTCCGGGTACACCGGATACATGGCGCTGAAGGTGCCGTGGTCGAAGCCGCGCTGCGGATCGAGCCGCGCCGGATGGCCGCCGGCCTCCAGCAGTTGCTGGACCTGCGCCGCCAGCTCCGGCGAACCGGGCGCCTGGTAGCGCACCTCGTAGGTGTGCGGCGGGAAGCCGCCGTAGTCGTAGATCATGGGCGGCGCGGCCGACGACGACAGCGTGAACTCGCGTTCCTCCCAATGCGCGGTGACCACCAGCACCGCCTTCGGCGTCACGCCGATCTGGCGCGGCATGTCGCGCAGCGAGGCGTCCAGCCGGGCGTACAGATGGCCGACCTGGTCCATCATGAACGGCCAGGGGCCGCCGCCGTGGGACAGGAAATAGGTGGGCAAGACGTTCATGGCAAAGCTCCGGTATGAGTATGGCACCACTATAAGCAGCGGCGCCGCGCCGATCAATGCGCGAAATGTAGATAGGTCCTATCTAAAATGTGAATGATCGAGGCGCGCGGGTATAATACCGGGCTTCCGCCGCCCGCCACCATGCCCACGTCCATGACCATCATCACCTATCAAGCGCGCCTGCTGAGCACTGCCTTGCTGGCGTGCGCCACAGCCGGCGCCCACGCCGCCGTCACCGTGCGCGACGACGCCGGCAACAGCGTTACCGTCGCCAAGCCGGCGCAGCGCATCATCGCGATGGCGCCGCACATCACCGAACTGCTGTTCGCGGCCGGCGGCGGCGAGCGCGTGGTCGGCGTGATGAACTACAGCGACTATCCGGAAGCGGCCAAGCGCCTGCCGCTGGTGGGCAGCAACGCCACCATCGACATGGAGCGCGTGCTGGCGCTGCGCCCGGACCTGCTGGTGGTGTGGAAGAGCGGGAACACCGCGGGCCAGCTGGAACAGCTCAAAAGCCTGGGCATCCCGATTTTCTACAGCGATCCGCAAAAGCTGGAGGAGGTGGCCACCAGCCTGACCCGCCTGGGCCAACTGATGGGCACCGAGCCCGCCGCGCGGAAGGCCGCGCAGGACTACCGCCAGCGGATCGCCAGATTGTCCGCCACCTACGCGCAGCGGCCGGTGGTGCGGGTGTTCTACCAGATCTGGGAAAAGCCGCTGTTCACGCTCAGCGGAGAACACATCGTCAGCGACGTGATTCGTGTCTGCGGCGGCCAGAACGTGTTCGCCGGGCTGAAGGTGCCGGCGCCCACCGTCAGCACCGAGGCGGTATTGCAGGAGAACCCGGAAGCGATCATCGGCGGCGTGGCCCGCGACGCCGAATCCGGCATCAACATCTGGAGGCAGTACCGTGGCATGCAGGCGGTCCAGCGCGACAACCTGTTCATGCTCGGCGGCGAACAGCTGGTGCGCGCCACACCGCGCATCGCCGACGGCGTGGCGGCGCTGTGCGAACGGCTGGAGACGGCGCGCCGGCGCCGGCCGTAGGGCGCGGACAGACGTTAAGCGGCGCGGCGCTTGCGGCGCGCCGCCACGCCGACCAGACCCAGGCCCAGCAACGTCATGGCATAGGTTTCAGGCTCAGGTACGGCCGAGATGTTCAAAGCCAGGTACCGGCCGGGCTCGATCCAGATATCGTTCATAATCCCTCCTGTGCTTCTGACCATCAGGGTGAGCACGCCATCGCCGTGGTAGGCTTTGTTGACGGCGCTGGTGATATCCAGCGTTAGGGCGCCTGGCCTCGGAATGAAGGTCATGATCTCCGTGCTAGCTGTTATTTCATTCGGATGCTCCGTGCTGGTCAACGTGCTCTCATTCCACGAATCGGCAATCTCATACACGCCTAATGGACTTATCCAATATTGCTCGGACGGCGTATGTAACAGGAAGTTCGCGTTGGTAATGCTAGTGCCGGGAGTATAGGCCGGCAAGACGAATCGCTCGAGCATCGAGGAGCAACCCCAATTGGTGCAGCCGGCCCATGTTCCTTGGCTGCTGTTGCCCACGAACCAGTCGTTTCCGTACCCGAAGCGCAGGCTAAGCGACGAAGCGACGGTGGTAGTCGCTGCTTGCGCGGGGGCGTGCAACACAGCCGCGCTTATCAAGCCGATCGCGGCCCATTTAAGAAATTTCATATTTATTCCTAGCTAAGTGTTTAACAAGAACTTTAATATATTATAGGTAATATAACTTGTAAATATTTATACTGTAAAACATAAAATTTTAAAAATTGCACGTTTTAGCGCTTGATGCCCGGCAATATTTTCAGATTTTGCTGCGCTGTCCAGGGCGGGCGTCCGAAAAAGTGGTAATCTCGCGGCGTGCCACTCACCTGATTGAAGGACAGTTATGCGTTTCCTGAGTTTCCTGCGGCCGTTGATCGCCATCGTCGCCTTCGTGGCCGTCGCCGCCGGCGCCCATGCCGCCGCGCAGGTGGCGAACCAGTATAAACTCGACAGTGCGCCGACGCTGGTGATCGACGGCCACTACACGACCTCGCCCGCGCAGGCCGGCCACGACCTCGCATCCACCCAGGCGGCGCACGCGGCCCTGTTCGCGGTGATGGATAGCCTGGTAGCCAAGTCGGCCCAGGAACGCGCAACCAAGAAGTGAGGAGACCCATGAAACAGATCAGCGACGAACAAAAGGCGGCCGAGGGCGAGGTCATGAAGATCTACAAGGAGTCTTCGCCGGTCATCGAAACCTTGTTCGAGTGGGCCTATATCAACCACGTCGCCTGGAGCCTGGCGGTGCTGGCGCTGGGCTTCATCGTCTGGCTGCTGATCGCGCTGACCAACGCCGAGAACCAGCGCAACGCGCTGATGACCAAGCAGTGCGCCGATCCCGTCTTCAAGGGAGAGCTCGACAAGAAGTGCCTGCACACAGTGCATTCGCGCGAACACTGGTGGCAGCATGTCGGCTACGCGCTGACGCACGTCAGCCCGGAAAAATGACCGGCGCCGGCCGGACGCCCGGTCAGCCGCGCTGCCTGCGACGGACGGCGGCGGCCATCAGGCCCAGGCCGGCGAGCATCATGGCGTAAGTCGCAGGCTCCGGCACCGCCGAAATCGTCAGGTCCAAAGTTTTGTCGGATGCGAAATACTGGTAGTTGTAGTGGCCGTAGTAATCGCCGAGCAGGAAGGTGACGACGCCATCGTTGTGGTAGGCGGCATTGACCACCGAGGTCAAATCCACGTGGGTGTCGACACCAGCGGCGGCGCTGATGAACGCGACTTCCGTACCCGGCTGTCCGTACGGCTGATCGTCCCTGTGGACCGACCACGGATCGACGCTGTTGCCGGTGACGTAGAGTCCCAGTGGCGACGGCTGGTCCGGCGTAGACAGCGCCATCAAAACCAGATCGGCGTTGGTGACATCGCTCCCTGCCACATACGTTGGCAGCTTGAAGCGTACAAATATGGTGGAGACCATCCAGTTGGTACCGCCAGCCGCCGTGCCGCCGGCCGCTTTCCGGAAGCCCGCGTCCGGGTCCCACGGACTGGGTATGCAACCGCAGTCGAAGTTAATGAAGGTCATGTTCTCGCTGGGCGACAGCGAGGACGTTGCCGCCTGGGCCGGACCGAAGGTGCAGAGCAGGGCGCTGGCGATGCAGGTCAAGGGAAATCGGATCATATTCATGCTCACTTCTTTCTCATGTGAAGGGGCGCAGGCCGAGGGCTCCGCCGCGATGATCGTTCCTCTGCTTTCCTGCGGATGGTTTGTTCAGTGGCGGCGGAGTCCAACTGTAAGGCGGTAGTTGGTGGTTGTCAATTAATATATCCATTTAGATAATGACTTTAATGAAACAAGTGATGGTGGTGACCGGCGGCGGCCGGGGCATAGGCGCGGCGACCGCGCTGCTGGCGAGCCGGCGCGGCTACGCGGTCTGCATCAATTATCTGTGCGACGCGCAGGCGGCCGAGCTGCTGCGCGCGCAGATCCTGGCCGAGGGCGGCGAGGCCATCGCCGTGCAGGCCGACGTCGGCGTGGAGGCGGACGTGCTGCGGCTGTTCGCCACCGTCGACAAGGAACTGGGGCCGTTGACGGCGCTGGTCAACAACGTCGGTGTGCTGGAACGGCAGTGCCGTTTGACGGAGATGTCGGTGGAGCGCCTGCAGCGCGTGTTCACCACCAACGTGATCAGCTACTTCCTGTGCAGCAGGGAGGCGGTCCGGCGCATGTCGACCGCCAGCGGCGGGCAGGGTGGCGGCATCGTCAACCTGTCGTCCGGCGCGGCCCGGCATGGCGGGGCGAATGTCTACATCGACTACGCCGCGTCCAAGGGCGCGATCGACGTGCTGACCCTGGGCCTGTCGAAGGAGGTCGCGGCCGAGGGCATACGGGTGAACTGCGTGCGGCCGGGGATCATCTACACCGACATCCACGCCAGCGGCGGCGATCCGGATCGCGTGGCGCGGCTCGCATCGACCGTGCCGATGCAGCGCGGCGGCCAGCCGGAGGAAATCGCCGAGACCATCCTGTGGCTGCTCGGCCCACAATCGTCCTACGTCAGCGGCGCCATCGTCGACGCGGGCGGCGCGCGCTAGGCATTTTCAAACGCCGCAAGCAGCTGCTTCAACGGCCAGGCCCATTCCGGCGCGGCGGCGGGCGGCGCACAATCCGGGCATCCCCACAACGAAAGGACTGCCCATGAAACGCTCCCTCCTGCTGACCGCCTTGCTGCTGGCCGGCGCCGCCGGCGCCAACGACCTGACCGAACAGGCGGCCCGCCGCTACGCCGCCTTCTGGAACACCGGCGACCCCGCGCTGGCCAAACAGGCGCTGTCGCCCGACTTCATGGACCGCACGCTGCCGGCCGGCCGCGAGCAGGGCGTCAACGGCCCGCTGCAGGCGTCGAAAGGCTTCCGCACCGCCGTCCCCGACCTGAAGGCCGAGATCACCGACATGGTGGTCAACGGCGACCGCGTGGCCGTGCACCTGCACTTCACCGGCCACTTCACCGGCACCTTCGGCGCCACCAGCGGCAAGGGCCAACCCATCGATTTCCGCGCCTTCGATTTGTACCGCGTGGCCGACGGCCGCATCGCCGAGAACTGGCACCTGGAGGACAACCTGACGTTGTTGCAGCAGATGGGCGTCATGCCAAGTCCGCAAAGCGCTCCAGCAAAAACGCAATAAGCAGCGCGATGCGCGGCGGCTGGTAGCGGTTGCGGTGGTACAGCAGGTTGAGCGGCGCGCTCTCCGTGAAGTACTCGTCGAGCACCGTCTCCAGCCGCCCGCTGCGCAAATCGCCGGCGATGTCGAGGATGGACTTGTAGGCGTAGCCCTGGCCGGCGATGGCCCACTTGCGTATCACCTCGCCGTCGTTGCTCTGCTGCGTGCGGCGCACGCGCACCGCGCGCTTCTCGTCCGCCTCGTCGTTGCTGCAGTAGCGCCATTCCTGCATCGGCCCCAGCGCCGTCACCAGCACCAGCGTCGGCAACCGCGCCAGCTCCTCCGGCGTGGCCGGGCCGCCCGTCTGCGCGATCAGCGACGGCGCCGCGCACACCACCCGCCGGCTCGGCGCCAGCACGCGCGCCACCATCTCGCTGTCGGCCAGCTGGCCGTAGCGGATCGCCAGGTCGATATCGTCCTGCACCATGTTCGCGGTCGAATCGCTCAGCGTCAGCGAATACTGCAGCTCGGGATGGCGGGCGCGGAATTCATCCAGCATCGGCATCAGCACATTGCGGCCCAGGTCCGACGGCGCCGAGATCTTCACCATGCCGCGCACATTGTCGCCGCCGGCGTGCAGGCCGGCCTCCGCCTCCGCCATCAGCGCCATCGCCTGCTCGCTGAAGTGGCGGTACATCTGGCCCTCCTCGGTCAGGCGCAGCTGGCGCGTGGTGCGCTCGAACAGCTTGACCTGCAGCGAGGCCTCCAGCCGCTGGATGCAGGCGCTGGCCGCCGCCGGCGACATGCCTTGCTTGCGGCCGGCGGCCGAAAAGCTGCCCAGCAGCGCCGCGTCCAGGAACAGGCGGATGGTGCTGAAACGATCGGCGCCGTTATCCATGGATCACCACCGTGCAGGTCGTGCCGGCCACCAGGTCCAGTCCCTTCGGCAGCTGGTCGATGTGGATCCGCACCGGCACGCGCTGCGCCAGTCGCACCCAGTTGAAGGTCGGGTTGACGTCGGCCAGCAGCTCGCGGCCGGTGTTGGCGTCGCGGTCGGTGATGCCGTGGGCGATGCTCTCGATATGGCCGTGCAGCTGGGCCGCGCCGCTCATCAGATGCACCTCGACTGCGTCGTTCACCTTCAGCAGCGGCAGCTTGGTCTCCTCGAAATAGCCGACCACGTAGAACGAGGCGCTGTCGATCATCGCCAGCTTGGCCGCGCCGACGGCGGCGAAGTCGCCCGGGTGCACATTCAGGTTGGTGACGTAGCCGGTGACCGGCGCGCGCACCACCGTGCGCTCCAGGTTCAGCTCCGCAAGCCTGCGCGCCGCCAACGCCGCCTGGTACTGCGCCGCCGCCGTGCCGACCGCGAATTGCGCCGTCTCCTTGCTCTCGGCCGAGACGACGGCATCATCCAGGCCAGCGCGGCGGCTGGCCTCCTTGCCGCGCCGGCCTTTCTCCACCTGCTGCGACGCCAGCATGGCGTCGGCCTGCGCCAGCGCGTCCTGGTAGCGCGCCTTGTCGACCTCGAACAGCACGTCGCCCTGCTTGACCAGCTGGTTGTCGCGCACCTTCACGTCGGTGACGGTGCCGGCGACATCGGCGCTGATGGTGACCACGTCGGCCTTGACGCGGCCGTCGCGGGTCCAGGCGGACTCCATGTAACGGTCCCAGGCCGAACGCCCCATCCACAGGGCGGCGGCCACCAACAGCATGGTCAGGAAAAAGCGGAAGATTTTGGATGCGCTCACGGCGGCCTTTCTGATAAGGGGTGGATTATTTGTACAGCGTGACCAGCAGGGCGCTGAAGATGCAGACGAACAGGCAAAGCCGCGCCAGCGCCGGATGCCAGCTGTGGCGGTAGGCGCCAAGGTGGCTCAGGGCGCTGTTGAGCACCAGTTGCAGCAGCACGCTGACGAGGAACAGCGGCAGCACGCCGGGCAGCAGTACGCCAAAAAAGTCTATCTCACGCGGCATCGGCGGTTTCTCCTGTAGTGATCTGGTCCAGCAGGGACGTGTAAATGGAATGCAGGTCGGTCAGCGCGGTTTGCAGGCGCAGCTGGCGTTCCGGCGTGGCGGTGGGCAGCGCGGCGCGCACGCTGGCGCCGGCGTGCAGGATGGGCTTGCAGCGCCGCCTGGCCGCCGGCGCGCGACGGCGCCCGCAGGTGGGCGGCCAGTTCGCCGACCACCAGCTTGAGCGCGGCCGGCACCGGGCCGGGTTGCGACGTGGCGATCAGCTGGCGCAGTTCGATCACCGCGTGGCCCAGCTCCAGCAGGGTCAGGCCCTGGCGCACCACGGCGCGCACCGGTGCGCCGGGCGCGGGGCCGGAGGCGGCGTTCAGTTGGCTGAGCAGGTCGCGCACGCGGTTGTCGAAGCGGCGCTTCAGGCGGTACATCGGCGCGGTGCAGGCGCGCTGCGCCTCGCGCCACAGCGCGGCGGCCACGTGGTCCTTCTGGCCCATGGTGTGCTCGGGCAGCACCACCTTGAACATCAGGTAGGCCACCGCCACGCCCATCGTCAGCGACAGCTCGCTGCTGATGAAGCCCTCGACGTCGTAGTGCATCAAGTTGGTCGGCACCACCAGCGTGGCGCAGAACATGCAGATGCCGATGCCCACGCCGGCCCAGCGCGGGCTGGTGATCAGGTAGCTGCCCAGCGCGAAGATCGGCAGCGCGGCGATGACCAGCGTCGGGAAGTCGTTGGCGCGGGCGACCAGGAAGAATTCGGTGACGAAGGCCAGCGGCGTGGCCACCAGGAAGCCGATCAGCACCTGCTGCACCATCGCGGTCGGGCGCGGCGAGGACGAGGCCAGCGCGCAGAAGATGGTCGCCATCAGGATGGCGTTGCCGACGTAGGGCCAGGCCAGCCAATACCACGCGGCGGCCGTCAGCAGCAGGGCGACGCCGGCGCGGAAGCCGCTGGCGGCGACGATGGCCGGCGGCGTCTTCGGCGAATAGGCGCCGGGATCGCTGACCTGCTGGCGCTTCTCCTGCGTCAGGCCGTGGTACAGGCAGGCGAAGGCCTCTATGTCGCGCGCGTAGCGCTCCAGCAGCTCCACCGCCGTGTCGAAATTGATGCGCTGCGCGCGTTCCGGCGGCACGGCGCCGTCGACGGCCAATTGCGCGTCGTCGGCAGCGGCCAGCTTCGCGTCGATGTCGGCAGCCAGCTGCGCGCGGGCGGCGGCGGTGTCGGCAGCCAGCCTTGCGCGCATCTGCGCCATGCGCTGCGGCGTCAGCTCGTCGCCCATGGCCTGCGCCAGGTGGGCGTGCATCGGTTCGATCAGCGCCAGCACCGGCTTCGCGTGGGCCGGTGCGGCGCCGCGCAGGCGGTGGATCAGGCGGTGCAGCGTGTAGAACGTGGTCAGCACCGCCATGAAGGCGGCGTTGAAGGCGTGCAGCTGGCGCGTGTGCGCGCGCGCGTGGCCGGCCTCGAAGAAGGCGGCGGCGCGGCCCGATTCCAGCGCGGCGATGTCGGCGGCGAACTTCAGGTGGTTCAGCTCCGTCTCGGCCGGCGACAGGCGCTGCTCCAGCACCTGGATGCTGAAGGCGATGAAGCTGGCGTAGCGCGCCTGCACGGTACGCATCACCGCGTGCGAGTGGCGGCGCGGGAAGACCACGTCGTGCACCACGGCGGCGCAGATGATGCCCAGCCCGACCTCGGTCACGCGCGTGACGGCCAGCGTGAACACGTGTTCCGGCGTGTCGATCGCGGGTACGGCGATCATGCAGGCGGTGTACCCGGCCAGCACGAAGCTGTACGACTGCTGGTTGCGGTGCATGGCCGCGCCGGCGGTGCACAGCGCGATCCACAGCGCCACGCCGACGAACAGCAGCGGCGGCGATTGCGGGAACAGCGCCACCAGCAGCAGCGCCGCCGAACAGCCGACCAGCGTGCCGAGAAAACGGTAGAACGCCTTTTCCAGCACCATGCCGCTGCTGGGCAGGGCCAGGATGACGGTGGTGGCGAGGGCGGTGTAGGGAGCGTCGAGGCCAAGGCGGAAGGCCAGCCACAGCGCGGAGAAGGAGGCCAGCATGGTCCTGGCGACGAACAGCCAGCGCGGGCCCTCGGTGTTGAACCAGCCGGCCGTCTCTTGCGCCAGCCAGCGCCATGCTCCCCTTGCCGCGCTTGGGTCCTGGGTGGGAGTGGCGGCGGCTTGGGGAGGGTTCATGGCGGTCGGTTTTAGGTCAGTGCTTCCAGGTTGTCCAGCTGCCTTTTGAGCAGCGCTTCAAGTACTTTAACTTCTTCGTCGGTGTAGCCGTCGTAGGCGCGGGTGGTGGTGCCCCATACCTCCGGCAGCACCTTCGCGGCCAGCTCGCGGCCGGCGTCGGTCAGCGTGATCATCACGCAGCGGCGGTCGCCGGGCCGGTTGCCGCGCGAGATCAGGCCCTGGGCTTCCAGGTCGTTGCACACGCGCGTCAGGTTGGCCGGCTTTTCCATGCAGGCCTCGCCCAGCGTGGACGCCGTCGAGGTCTCGTCGTCCGAGCCGTACAGCACAGCCAACACCATGTAGCTGGCGTCGACCAGGTCATATTTGCGCAGCGCCGCGTTGCTCAGGTCTTTCATCCGCTTCTGGATGTGGTAAGTCATGCGCAGCACGCGCATCAAATCCTCTGGGAACTCCGGCATTCGGGCATGGATGTTTTTAAGGCGTTTTTTAGTCGCTTCAAAACTGCTCATTGCCTGCTCCTCACTAATTTTCAAGGATTTGATTGTACTATCTAAGCGTCAGGGCAAATCCAGTTTTATGCCGCCGCCCAGCGCGGCCATCAACAATGTGTAGTTATCCAGTTGTTTGCTCGCCACTTGCGCCATCTGCTGTTCCTCGTTCAATAAGGTCATCTGCGCGTTGATCACGTTCAGCGCGTCGGTCATGCCGGCGCGGTAGGCGCGTTCGGCCAGCTCCTGCTGGCGGCGCGCCGCGGCCAGCGCGCGCTGCGCCAGCTGGTCCTGCCGCCGCACCGAATCGATACGCACCACCGCGTTGGCCACGTCGGCCATTGCCTGCACCACGGACGCGTTGTACTGCTCGACCGCGCCGTCATAGACCGCGGTCTGGTTGCCGAGTTGCGCGCGCAGCCGGCCGCCCTCGAACACCGGCAGGCTAATGGCCGGCGTCACGCCGCGCATCGAAGAGCCGCTGTCCAGGAAATGGCCGAAGCCCAGCGACTGCAGGCCGACGAACGCCGCCAGGTTGATGTTCGGGTAGAACTCGGCCTTGGCGCCGGCGATGCGCGCGCCGGCCGCTTCCACCCGCCAGCGCTGGGCCGCGATGTCGGGACGGTGGCCCACCAGCTCCGCCGGCAGCGAGGCCGGCACCGCGCCGCCATGGCCGGCGTCGAGGGCCAGCATCGGCCGGGCGATCGCGTCGCCGTCGCCCGGTCCTTTGCCGATCAGTGCCGCCAGCTGGTTGCGCAGCAGGGCAATCGATTCGCCGATCTGCTCATGCTCGCGCCGTCCGGCCGGCAGCGTGGTCTCTATGCTCGCCACCTCGATCTCGCTGGCCAGGCCGGCGGCCTGGCGCTTGCGCGTGATCTCCAGGATGCGCTGGCGCTGCGCCAGGTTCTGCGCCACGCTGTCCTGCAGCGCGTACTCCAGCGACAGCTGGATGTAGCTGCGCACGATGGCCGACGCCAATGTCAGCCGCGCCATCTGCGCCTCGGCCGACGCCATGTGCACCTCGTCCAGCGCTGCGGCCAGCGCGTCGCGGTTGCGGCCCCACAGATCCAGGTCGTAGGCGCCGGACAGCGTGGCCGTGTTCTTCCACGCGTAGTTGCCGGCCAGCGGAGCGGGCACGGTGCTGTGCGCGGAATACAGTTCGCGGTCGGCGCTGGCGGAGGCGGTCGCCTGCAGGCAGCGCCGGCCTTGGCGACGCCGGCCAGCGCCCCTCGGCCTGGCGGCACGGTGCGCCTCGCGCGGCGCGCAGCGTCGGGCCATCGGCCAGCGCGGCGGCCACCAGGCGGTTCAGCTGCTCATCGTGCAGCGCCTGCCACCATTGCTGGTCCGGCCATGCCACGTCGGCGCTGGCGGCGGCGATGGCCTTGCCGGGATTGAGTCCGGCCGGTTTCAGCGCGCTTGCCTGCGGATGGATGCGGCCCATGTCGGCGCAGCCGGCCAGCAGCGCCAGCGCGAAGGCGGCGAGGGCGGTTGACTGGATGGCGCGCGGCGGTTTCACGGGACTGGCTTCCGATTACTTGACGTGGTGCTTCTTGGTCTGTGCGACGTCCATGTCGGCTTCGTTCTCGATCAGCGTGCCGTTCTTGCGCGCTTCGAGGAATTCGGCCTGCACTTGGGCGCGGGTCAGGCCGGCCGGTTGGGCTTTGGCGGTGGTGGCCAGCGCGCCGTTGGCGACGGCCGTTTGCGCGGCGGCGCTGCCGGCGGCGGTGCTCGTGGCGGTGGCGGCGGCCGGCGCGGTGCTCTGGGCGAAAGCGCTGGTGACGGTGGTGGCCGTGGCGGCGATCGCGAAGACGGCGGTGGCGGCGGCGGTGATCAGGTTTTTGGTCGTGATGCTCATGGCGTTGCTCCTTGGTTTGGCTGCTGGGATGGAGTAACTATAGAGATGAATATTACATTTGTAAAGTAAAAAATACCTATGAGAACGATAGCTTTTATGCGCGGTCGCGCACGGAACGGGCGCGACGGCGGTGGTCAAATGGGTGTTTTCAGAGGGAGGGACAGATCATGTCTGACAGTACCTTGGACCCGGACAACATCCCGGTCGGCACCGACCGCACCCTGGGGCGCGGCCATGGCACGCGGGCGCTGGGGCCCAGCGACAACTCCGACAGCGGCAGCGATGTCGCCGGCGAGCCGGATATCGGCCTCGATAGCGACACCGACGCCGAAGGCACCGGCGAGCGCGCCGGCGTGGACGTCGAAACGCTGCCGGCCGATACCGACATCGGCTTCGATCACGTCGAATCGATCCCGATGGTGGACGGCGAGTTCCACGAGGAGGTGCCGGAAGAGGGCACCGAGACCGAGCGCGCCGAGCGGCGCGACTGGTCGCGCACCGGCTCGTCGCCGGCCGCGCGGCCTTAACGCGGGCGATCTATTTGTGGCTGGACGATCCGGCCCACAAATTGATGTCGCCTTCGCGGGCCAGCTGGTCGATGTCGGCCAGCTCCCTGGCGCTGAAGGCCAGGTTCTGCAAGGCCGCCACGTTCTCGCGGATCTGCGCGCTGCTGCTGGCGCCGATCAGCGTGGACGTCACGCGCGGATCGCGCAGCACCCAGGCCAGCGCCATCTGCGCCAGCGTCTGGCCGCGCGCCTTGGCGATCTCGTTCAGGCCGCGCACGCGCGCCAGGTTTTCATCGCTCAGGTGTGCCTTCTGTAGCGAGCCGCCGCCTGGGCGGTTCACGCGTGAGTCCTGCGGAATCCCGTTCAGGTATTTGTCGCTCAGGATGCCCTGCGCCAGCGCGGTGAAGGTGATGCAGCCCATGCCTTGCGCGGCCAGCGTGTCGAGCAGGTCTTCCTCGATCCAGCGGTTCAGCATATTGTAGGACGGCTGGTGGATCAGGCACGGCACCTTCCACTCGGCCAGCAGGCGCGCCGCCTCGGCGGTCTTCTCCGCCGAATACGACGACACCCCTACGTACAGCGCCTTGCCCTGCTGGACCGCGTGCGCCAGCGCGCCCATGGTTTCCTCCAGCGGCGTGTCCGGATCGAAGCGGTGCGAGTAGAAGATGTCGACGTAGTCGAGGCCCATGCGCTGCAGGCTCTGATCCAGGCTCGCCAGCACGTACTTGCGCGACCCGCCCCCTTGGCCGTAAGGGCCGGGCCACATGTCCCAGCCGGCCTTGGTGGAGATGATCAGCTCATCGCGGTAGGGTTGGAAGTCGGCCTTGAACAGCTGGCCGAAATTGGATTCGGCCGAGCCGTACGGCGGCCCGTAGTTGTTGGCCAGGTCGAAGTGGGTGATGCCCAGGTCGAAGGCGGTGCGCAGCATGTCGCGCTGCGAGGCGAGCGAGTTGGTGTCGCCGAAGTTGTGCCACAGCCCGAGGGACATCAGCGGCAGTTGCAGGCCGCTGCGGCCGCAGCGGCGGTATTGCATCGCTTCGTAGCGGTGCGGCGAGGCGTGGTAGGTCATCTGGATACTCCGGAATTGAAGTGGGGTGTCTGCGATTATAGGCATGCCGGCCGTTTCGTGCCGTGCAATCCAGCCGTCGATTCTGGCAAACCATCGCGGCTGCTGGCGTTTCGTCGCATTCCGGCGGACGCCACGCGGTGGTTTTGGCAAGCTGCCGGTTTTATCCTGGAAGCCGGCTAGATGTTCAGACTATCGTTATCCATGCTGCGGCGCGACTGGCGCGCGGGCGAGCTGCGCTTCCTGCTGGCGGCGCTGATGCTGTCGGTGGCGGCGCTGTCGTCGGTGAACTTCTTCACCGCGCGCATGGGCGCCGGCATCGCGCGCAACGCCAACCAGGTGCTGGCCGCCGACCTGGTGCTGGCGTCCGATCAGCCCCTGCCCGCCGACCTGCGCACCGAGGCGCGGCGGCGCGGCCTGCGCAGCGCCGACACGGTCGCGATGCTGAACATGGCCGTCGCCGGCGGGGGCGGGCAGGGCGTGTCGATGCTGGTCGCGCTCAAGAGCGTGAGCGACTCCTATCCTTTGCGCGGCCACATGAAGCTGCGCCGCGAGGGCCAGCCGGACGCCGTGGCCGCGTCCATCCCAGCGCCCGGAACCGTGTGGGTGGATCCGGCCTTGGCGGCTGCGCTGAACCTGCGCACCGGTTCCACGCTGCGCATCGGCGAGCGCAATCTGACGGTGGCCGGCATGATCGCCTCCGAGCCCGACGCCGCCGCTTCTTTCCTCACGCTGGCGCCGCGCGCGATGATCAACAGCGCCGACCTGATGTCCACCAATCTGCTGCAACAGCATGCCATCGCCACGCACCGCCTGCTGGTGGCCGGCGAACCGGCGCAGGTGGCGGCGTTTGAACAATGGGTCAAGGCGCGCGTCGCCGCAACGCCCAGGCAGGGCATCGAAATCAGCACGCTCGCCTCGGCGGGCAAGGAGAGCCAGTCCATGCAGGACCAGGTGCGGCAGTTCCTGTCGCTGGTCGGGCTGTTGTCCGCGCTCCTGGCCGGGATCGCGGTGGCGATGGCCGCGCGCCGCTACGTGCAGCGCCACCTCGACGCCTGCGCCGTGCTGCGCTGCCTGGGTCAGACGCAATCGCAGCAGATCCGCATGTACCTGCTGGAGTTCCTGATGCTGGGCGTGGCCGGCAGCGTCATCGGCGTGCTGCTGGGATTCGGCTGCCACTTCGTGCTGCTCGAATGGCTGGGCAAGCTGGTGGACGCCGACCTGCCGCCACCCGGTTGGCAGCCGGCGCTGCAAGGCCTGGTGGCGGGATTGGCGCTGCTGCTGGGCTTTGCGCTGCCGCCGCTGCTCCAGATGCGCAACGTGTCGCAGGTGCGCCTGCTGCGCCGCGAGCAGGAAGCGCCGCAGGCGCGCACCATCGCCAGCTACGCGCTGGGCGCCGGCGTTTTCACCGCGCTGCTGGTGTGGCAGACCGCCGACGTCATGCTCGGCCTGATCGCGGCCGCCGCGTTCGCGCTGTGCGGACTGGTGTTCGGCCTGGCGGCGTGGCTGGGCGTGGGCGCGCTGCGGCCGATGCGCGGCCTGTTCAACCATCCGGCCTGGCGCTTCGCCGTCACCGACATGCGCCGCCGCCCGGCGGCCAGCGTGACGCAGATCGTCGCGCTGGCGCTGGGCCTGACCGCCTTGCTGCTGCTGACGGTGGTGCGCGGCGACCTGCTGTCGGCATGGCGCCAGGCCACGCCGGACGGCGCGCCGAACCACTACATCATCAACATCGAGCCGGACCAGCGGCAGGCGCTGGAGGCGCGCCTGAAGCGCTACGGCCAGCCGCGCATGCATGTGCTGAGCCGTGGACGGCTGGTCGGCATCAACGGCAAGCCGGCCAAGTCGGACGATCCGCGCGCCAGGGAGATGGTCGAGCGCGAAATGGAGATCGAGCAGGCCGATACGCTGCAAGCGCCCAACACCATCACCGCCGGCCGCTGGTACGACGGCGTTGCGGCCGAAGTATCGGTCGACCAGGGCATCGCCGAAATCCTCGGCATCAAGCTGGGCGACCGCCTGAGCTTCGACGTGGCCGGCGAGACGCTGGACGTCAAGGCCACCAGCCTGCGCAAGGTGGACTGGCGCGCGCACCAGGTGGGCGCCGCCTTCGAAGTGGCGCCCGGCCTGATGACCGCCATGCCGGCCACGCTGGCGACCACCGTGTACGTGCCTGCGGACGACCAGCGCTTCTCGTACCTGCTGGCGCACGACTATCCGAACGTGAGTGTGCTCGACATCAGCGCCTTCATCCAGCGCATGCAGGACACGCTGGCTCAGGTCAGCGCGGCGGTGGAATTTCTGTTCGCGTTCACGCTGATGTCCGGATTGCTGGTAGTGTACGCTGCGATGGCGGGATCGCTGGACGCGCGCAAGCGCCAAGCCGCGCTGCTGCGCGCGCTGGGCGCTACGCGCCGGCAGCTGTCGCAGGCGCAGTGGATAGAGCATCTGCTGACCGGCGCCCTGGCGGGCTTGCTGGCGGCAGGCGGCGCGACGGCGGCCAGCTGGGCGCTGGCGCGCTTCAGCTTTCACCTGGCGTGGCAATGGTCGCCGTGGTTGTGGACCGCCGGCCTGCTGGCAGGCGCGTTGTGCGCGCTGGCCGGTGGTTGGGCGGGCTTGCGCAACGTGTTGAATCAACCGCCCTTACTCAGTCTTCGGGAAAATTAGGAGTAGCAATGACCAATATGAATCTCGCGGCCAGCCTGCTGCGGCCGGCGATAGCGGTAAAAAACCTCGGCAAGCGCGTGAGCGACGCCACCGGCGAACTCACCATCCTGCACGACATCGACCTGACGGTGCAGGCCGGGGAGACGCTGGCCATCGTCGGCGCGTCCGGCTCGGGCAAGTCCACGCTGCTGGGCATACTGGCGGGCCTGGACCTGCCGACCAGCGGCACGGTGGAACTGGAGAACACCGACATCTTCCAGCTCACCGAGGACGGCCGCGCCGTGTTCCGCCAGCAGAACGTGGGCTTCGTGTTCCAGTCGTTCCAGCTGCTGCCGCACCTGACCGCGCTGGAAAACGTCATGCTGCCGCTGGAGCTGCGCGGCGAGGCGCACGCGAGCGAGAAGGCGAAGGCCATGCTGGAGCGGGTGGGCCTGTCGGCCCGCTTGCGCCACTATCCGAAGTACATGTCCGGCGGCGAGCAGCAGCGGGTGGCGCTGGCGCGGGCCTTCGTCTGCGAGCCGCCGCTGCTGCTGGCCGACGAGCCGACCGGCGCGCTGGACGCGGCCACCGGCGCCGCCGTGATCGAATTGATGTTCGCGCTGAACCGCGAACGCGGCTCGACGCTGGTGCTGGTCACGCACGATTTGTCGATCGCCGCGCGTTGCGGCAGAACCGTCACCATGAACGCCGGCCGCCTGAGTGCCGCCGCCTGAGAGAGGAACGAATGCGATTGCCACAGCTGATGTTGATCCCGGTGCTGGCGCTGGCCGGCGCCGCCGCGCACGCCGACGGCCTGGCCGATTTGAAGGCGGCATTGGAGCACCTGCAGGAGCCGGTGCCGTTGAAGGCCACGCTGGACTCGAACGTCTGGCGCCGCAACGGCGAGGGCAAGGACGCCGACGAAACCAGCGGCCAGGCCGCGGTCGGCATCGAGGACGGCCAGCGCGGCATGCAGCTCAGTTATAGCCGCGACATGCTGGCCAGGCTCGATGCGGAGGCGACGGCGGTCGCCCGCAATCCCAACGCCAGGACGCCGACCTTGAACGCCGCCCGCGAATTCAGCCCGACCGATTTGCGGCCCATGATCTCGGCCGCCAGCAGCCTGGCGCAGATGCTGGAGAAGACCAGCTTCCTGACCGAGAAGGCCGACGTCTACCAGGGCAAGCCTGCGCGCATGCTGACCTTCGCGCAGGGCATCGACGTGCTGGCCGACCGGGATCGCAAGTATGTGAAGGAATTCGATGGACGGCTGCACGTGTGGATAGCCGCCGACGGCACGCCGCTGGCCAGCCGCATCACGCAGAGCATGCATGGCAGGGCCTTCATCGTCATCAGCTTCGAGGCGAAGAACGAAGAGTCCAGCGTCTACGCGCTGGCGGGCAACCGCCTGGTGTCGATTCGTAAGGAGAGCCGCAACACCGCATCGGGCGCCGGCGAGAAGAGCGAGTTCAAGATCGTGAAGACCCTGCAGCTCCAATAAAAAAAGGGTCAAGTCCCGGACTTGACCCCTTGGCCTGCAAGCTTACAATCAGGCGAAGTTGGCTGCTGCGAAGTCCCAGTTGGCCAGCTTGAAGAAGGTCTCTACATACTTAGGACGCGCGTTGCGGTAGTCGATGTAGTAGGCGTGTTCCCACAGGTCGCACGTGATCAGCGCCTTGGCGTCGGTGGTCAGCGGGGTGGCGGCGTTGGAGGTGTTGACGATGTCCAGCGAACCGTCGGCTTTCTTCACCAGCCAGGTCCAGCTCGAACCGAAGTTGCCCACGCACGACTTGGTGAACTCTTCCTTGAACTTGTCGAACGAACCCCACTTGGCGTTGATCGCGTCGGCCAGCGCGCCGCTTGGTGCGCCTTTGCCGTTCGGGGTCAGGCCGTTCCAGTAGAAGGTGTGGTTCCACACCTGGGCCGAGTTGTTGAAGATGCCGCCGGACGATTTCTTGACGATCTCTTCCAGGGACAGGTTCTCGAACTCGGTGCCCTTGATCAGGTTGTTCAGGTTGGTGACATACGTTTGATGGTGCTTGCCGTAGTGGTATTCCAGCGTCTCTTGCGAGATGTGCGGCGCCAGGGCGTCGATGGCGTATGGCAGTGGTGGCAGGGTATGTTCCATTGTTCTTCCTTGTGTTGGTTTGACGATGTGAAAAAATCGAGGTGATTCTTGCCGAAACGTCCGTCATTGTAAAGCGGTTGCGCCATCGGTGCAGAAAAGGCCAGATTTCCGTGTGGCTATCTCGATCAGCGCACGCGGCGGGTGGTTTCGCGCACGATCAGCTCCAAAGGCGGCACTTCGCCGCGCGCTTCCTCGCCGTTGATGATGCGCAGCAGCGCCTGGGTGGCGATGCGGCCGATGTCATACAAGGGCTGGCGTATAGTCGTTAGTGGCGGCGTGGTATAGGACGAGCCGGGCAAATCGTCGAAGCCGACCAGCGAGATGTCGTCCGGCACGCGGATGCCCTTGCGGTACAGCGCCAGCCGCGCGCCATACGCGCTCAGGTCGTTGGCCGCGAACACGGCGGTGAATTGCTGGTGGGTGTCGAACAGCCGGTTCATCGCCAGCATGCCGCTGGCCTCGTGGTAGTTGCCCTCGACGATCAGGTCCGGGTCCAGCTCGATGTGCGCCTCGCGCAGCGCGCGCGTGTAGCCGGCCAGGCGCTCGGTGGCGTCGATGTTGTTGGCCGGGCCGGAGATGAAGGCGATCCGGCGGTGGCCCAGCTCGATCAGGTGGTGCACCGCCATGCAGGCGCCCGACTCGTTGTCCAGCTTGAAGCCCAGCGCGCTGCGGGTCTGCAGCGCGCGGCCGGTCGAGACGATGGGGCGCTGGCTGGAAAAGCCCAGCACGGCCTGGTCCGACATGCGGCCCGACAGCAGGATGATGCCGTCCACCTTGCGCGCCAGCAGCAGACGCATGCGGTCGGCCTCCTCCTCGGCGTTCCAGTGGCCGCTGACGATCACCGAGGCGTAGCCGGTGCCTTTCAAGCCGTCGTCCACGCCGCGCAGCGTTTCGTCGAAGAAGGGGGAGGAGATGTCCTGCACCACGATGCCGATGGTCATCGAGCGGCCTTTTTTCAGGCCCTGCGCCATCTGGTTGGGCGCGAACTTCATCTTGTCGATGGCGGCCAGCACGGCCAGGCGCTTGTCGTCGGACACCTTGGCGGTGCCGTTGAGGATGCGCGACACGGTGCTGGGGGACACGCCCGCCTGGCGTGCTACGTCCATCAGGGTTGATGGGCCGGAGGAGTGGGGGACGTCTGCCAAGGCAATTCCTGTTGTGATCGTTATTCTGTGAAAACCTTTTCGCCGAAGATTACCATAAAATTCATGCGCTCCCGGGCAAATCCACCCCGGATGCCGCATTGACTTTCATCCGGATACGGGTTTAAATGAAAAAGGCGTTTGAAATCGTTTTCATAAGCGATGTGACATATAATCGAGCCGCCGGCAAACTACAAGAAACCAGGAAGAGACATGCAACGCGAATCGTTTTCGCACCCCGCAAACGGCCCGCGCCTGCTGGCCGACATCGGCGGCACCAGCGCCAGCTTCGGGCTGGAGACGGCCCCCAACCGGATCGAGGCGATTTGGATCACCGACTGCGCCGCCTATCCCACGCTGGGCGCGGCGCTGGTGGCCTATCTGTCGCAGCCGGCCACGGTGGCGGCGGGCGGCTACCAGGCGCGCTTCGCCGGCATCGCCATCGCCAACCCCATCGACGGCGACTGGGTGACGATGACCAACCACCACTGGTCGTTCTCGATCGAGGCGGTGTGCTCGCAATTCAGTTTGAAATCGCTGGTGGTGGTGAACGACTTCACCGCGCTGGCCAGCGCCTTGCCCTACCTGGCGCCGGACCACAAGCGCCAGATCGGCGGCGGCGTCGCGCGCGCCGGCGCCACCATCGGCCTGGTGGGCGCGGACGCGGGGCTGGGCGTGTCGGCCCTGGTGCCGGCCGGCGAGCGCTGGATCGCCATCGACAGCGAGGGCGGCCACAGCACCTTCGCGCCGATGAACGAGCGCGAGATTGACATCCTGCGCTACGCGCGCCGCTACCACGAGCATGTGTCGAGCGAGCGGCTGGTGTCGGGCATCGGCATCGCGCTGGTGTACCGCGCGCTGGCCGAGCGCGCGCGCATCGAGCCGCAGGACCTGAACACCGCGCAGATCATGGAGCGCGGCCTGCACCGCCTGTGCCCCGTGTGCGAGGAGACGCTGGACGCCTTCTGCGACATGCTCGGCACCGTGGCCGGCAACGTCGCGCTGACCCTGGGCGCCAAGGGCGGCATCTACATCGGCGGGCGCATCGTGCCGCAGATGAGCGAGTTCTTCGAGCGCTCCGGCTTCCGTGCGCGCTTCGAGCACAAGGGGCGCTTCTCCGATTACCTGGCGCACATCCCCACCTTCGTCATCACCGAACAATATCCCACGCTGATCGGCATGTCGGCCATGCTGTCGGCCGGCTGATCACAGCGCCATCTGCGGTTCCAGCGGCAGGCATAGCTCGCAATCCTGCGCCTCCACGCAGGCGTCCAGGCGATTCGATTCGTAGCGCTCGAAGCAGGGGCGGGCGGCCGCCTTGTAGCGCCCATACAGCACGCCGTCGCGCAGCAGGCGGTGCCACGCATCCTTGCTCAACACGCGCGGACCGATGAAGCGCAGCACCGCGTGCGCGCCGCCGGCGATGGTCTTGATCGGCATGCCGGCCGGCGCCACGAAATCCCCCGGCACCTCCACGCAGACATCGTAGCGGCACCTCTCCGGCGCCGTGATGTCGGGATCGTCCAGCCCCATGCCGAAGCGCGGCGACGGCGGCAGGTTGTGCTGGCGGCACCAGGCGTCGAGCTGCGACCACTGCGCCGCGCTGTCCTCGTCGTAGGGGCCGAAGTGGCGTGTGTAGGCCACGCGCGCGGTCGGCAGCCGGACGATGCGCACCGGCCCGTTCTGGCCGGCCACCGGGCCCTGGCTGCTGGCGGCCGCCATGCCGCGCTGCCGGTCGCGCCAGCGCGACGGCGACAGGCCGAAGTGCTGGCGGAAGGCGCGGGCGAAACCGTCGGCGGTGTCGAAGCCGCAGTTCTGCGCGATCGCGGCCACCGAGTCGGACGAGTACAGCAGCTGCGAGGCGCCGGTCTCCAGCCGGCGCCGGCGCACGTAGGCGTGCGGCGCCTCGGCGCTCCATTGCTGGAAGCGGCGCAAAAAATGGTAGCGCGACAGATGCGCCTGCGCGGCCAGGCAGTCGAGGTTGAGGTTCTGGCCCAGATGCCCGTCGATATAGTCCAGCACCTGGTTGAGCCGGTGCTCCAGCGGACGGGATGTCGGGGATGGCATGTGCATGGTACTTGCTCCGTGCTGCTGGTTATAAAACGGGAAATGCTGTTAATATAAAAAGACAAGTGAAACGTTTCCATCATAGTCATCTCTTTTCAGCAATACCAGCACCGTTACATGTGCTGTGGTTGAAAAGACACTCCGAAGGCTGCGCAACTTTGAACGGGTGGAGGGCTGGCAATCTGACTATGCTTTATCTGTGTGCAATGTTGTTTTTGGTATCGCACACGGGAGATCTCTTAAAAATAACTATGGAGACTAAGCAATGACAGCAATCAGACTATTGAAACTCTCGCTCGCGGCCGCCGTCACGCTGGCCTACAGCGTACCCGGCATGGCCGCGTCGAGCTGCGAGCGTTACGCCTCGTATCCGGTGCTGGGCGAGACCTACACCGTCATCACCAACTACTGGAACGACAAGGCCACCGGTTCCCAGTGCATCAACGTCAACCAGGACACCGGCGAATGGAGTTTGAGCTCCGCGCCGTCCTCGCCCGACAGCACGCCGGCCGCCTATCCGGCCATCTACAAGGGCTGCCACTGGGGCTCGTGCACCAAGGACAGCGGCCTGCCGCTGCAGCAGAAGGCGCTGACCTACGCGCCGACCCGCTGGCGCACCACGCCCGGCGCGGCCGGCGGCTGGGACGTGGCCTACGACATCTGGTTCAACAGCACGAGGGAGGCGCCGGCCAGCGGCCAGCCGGACGGCGCCGAGATCATGATCTGGATTAACCACAACGGCACGCCGCAGCCGGCCGGCAGCAAGACCGGCAACGTCAACCTCAACGGCATGAACTGGGATGTGTGGACCGCCTGGAACACGCCGAACGGCTGGCCGCGCTGGAACATCGTGTCCTATGTCGCCACCTCGCCGGTGAACGAGGTCAACTTCGACCTGGTGCCGTTCTTCCGCGACTCGGTCGCCCGCAAGGCGGTCGACAGCAACTGGTGGCTGCTGGACGTGGAGGCCGGCACCGAGATCTGGCGCAACGGCGCCGGCTTCGGCAGCAGCAACTTCGACGTGCAGTTCCACACCGACCCGGTCGCCGGCATCGACCCGAGCAAGTGGTACAGCGTGGTCAACAAGAACAGCGGCTCCTGCGTCGACGACGCCGAATACGGGACCAGCAACGGCGCCGTGGTCCAGCAATGGGCCTGCGACAGCCGCGGCGCCGCCAACCAGCAATGGCAGTTCACGCCCACCGACAGCGGCAACTACCGCGTGAGCAGCCGGCAGGCGCCGGCGCTGGCGTGGGACGTGGCCGGCTGGGGCACGGCCAACGGCTCGGCGGTCCAGCTGTGGACCTACGGCGGCGGCAGCAACCAGCAATGGCAGGCGGTGGACCAGGGCGACGGCCATTACAAGTTCGTCGGCCGGGCCAGCGGCAAGTGCCTCGACGTGCCGGGCGCCTCCACCTCGAACGGCGCGCGCTTGCAGGTATGGGACTGTAACGGCACGCCGGCGCAATCGTTCAAGTTGATCGAGCAGTAAGCAGGAAGCAGTAAAAGTTCATCGCTTCGCCCGCCGCGAAGTTGCCGGCCTCGATATGGGGGCCGGCTTTTTTACAATAAAAAACAGGAGACCTATTTTGCACGCGATGACGAAGAAAACAATAATGAGCCTGGCAATAGCCAGCGCCTTCAATCTGGCCGTCCAACACGCCTACGCCGCACCGGCCGACGCCGCCGACGCCGCACCCAAGGTGGTCGGCACCGATGTCGACAAGGACGGCATCCCCGAGGTGAAGGTGACGGCGACCCGCTACTCCACCTCGCTGCTGAAGACCCCGCTGGCGGTGACCGCCTTCACGCAGGACAAGCTGACGCGCCAGGGCATCACCACCCTCAAGGGCATCTCCGGCGAGCTGCCCAACGTGCAGATGACCGAGGCCAACGACTCGGCGGTGCAGATCACCATCCGCGGCATCAGCGCCACCAACTTCACCGAGATCGGCGACCCGTCGGCCGGCCTGCACGTGGCGGGGCTGTACTCGCCGCGTCCGCAGGGTGCGCAGGCGCTGATGTTCGACCTGGAGCAGGTCGAGGTGCTGCGCGGCCCGCAGGGCACGCTGTTCGGCCGCAACTCCACCGCCGGCAGCATCAACATCATCCCGGCCAAGCCGGAGTTCGGCAGCACCTACGGCAGCAGCTCGTACGAGATGGGCAGCCTGCACATGAAGCAGCTCAACATGATCCAGAACATCGCCGTCAACGACTGGCTGGCCCTGCGCGCGACGTTCATGAAGGTCAAGAAGGACAGCCGCCTGAACCAGCTGCAGGACTTCACCGGCTACACCGACAAGGGCTTCGCCTCGGTCTTCCCGCCCGGCACGCCGCTGGTGGACCAGCGCTACAACACCAAGGTGGACGCGGCGCACGCCTACAACAACCAGGACGAGTGGGCCGGCCGCTTGGCCGCGCGCATGAAGTTCGGCCGCGATGTCGAGTGGCTGCTGACGGGCGAGAAGTTCCAGAACAACGGCGCCGGCTACGTCAACGTGCGCGACTGCGACCAGGGCGCCGGCACCCGCTACGCCTGCACGCGCGGCCAGTGGGACGTGCTGATCAACGTGCCGGGCCAGACCGACATGACGATCAACACCGTGCGCTCGCAGGCCACGTGGAACGTCAACGCCAACACCACGTTGGACTACGGCTTCGCCTGGGCCGACCAGCAGCGCAGCCAGGTGCACGACGACGACAACGGCTTCCACCCGCTGCCGTTCCAGGTCGAGGTCAGCCTGCCGCTGCAATCGGGCGGCAACTGGGGCACGTGGCCGGTCAAGGACAACGCCACCCGCACCCACGATTCGCGCTACAAGTCCACCGTCAACGAGCTGCAGCTGAAACAGAATTTCGGCGCCGTCAAATACGTCGCCGGCCTGTTCTGGATGCACGAGAAAAACCAGATCAACTTCTCGCAGGAGACGCTGGTCTATGGCCCGTACGGCGCGCCGATCTCGCAGTACTACGCGCAGCCGGACCGCGAGATCGACGCCAAGGCCGCCTTCGCGCAGGCCGACTGGACCTTCGCGCCGACCTGGACCGGCACGGTCGGCGGCCGCTTCAGCCGCGACAGCAAGTCCGACAAGGGCGGCCTGAATTACGGCGGCGACAGCTGGGGCGGCAACTACCCGAACGCCTACTACCTCGGCCTGTACAATCCCGGCCAGCCTGGCTCGCCGGGCTGGCGTCCGCATAACGGCAACGACCTGACCACGGCGATGGGCCCGAACAACGGCCCGCAAGCCTTGCTCGGCTTCGGCGCGCCGACCCCGAACGACCACGCCGACAGCTGGCGCAAGTTCACCTGGCGCTTGGGCTTGAACAAGCAGATCAATGCGCAGGAGATGGCGTACGGCTCGGTCTCGACCGGCTACAAGTCCGGCGGCTTCGGCGACAAGCACGACCTGTGCGGCGGCATGCAGTGCGTGAACGGCCCATCGCCGAATATCTCGTACACGCCGTACGGCCCGGAGACCGTCATCAACTTCGAGTTGGGCTACAAGGCCAAGCTGCTGGAGAACCGCCTGGGCCTGTCCGTGGTGGCCTTCTTCCAGCGCTACAAGGACATGCAGATCACCGGCGACAACTTCTTCGCGCAGGTCATACCGAAGAGCCCTTGCACCTCCGATCCGGCGTGCGACATCCAGCATGGCTGGCAGACCGTCAACGTGGCCAAGGTCAACATCCCCGGCCTGGAAATCGAGTGGGACTACAAGCCGTGGGCGGGCGCCAAGATCGGCGGCTTCGCCAGCTACATCAAGCCGACCATCCACGACTATGATTCCTACAACGACGGCTACCTGTGCAACGAGCGCATCGAGTTCAACTCGGTGTCGAAGTGCCCCGAGGTGTACAGCGGACCGGAAGCGCGCCTGCGCGGCCGCCGCGCGCGCAACCTCGAAGGGAACACGCTGCCGAACGCGCCGAAATACACCTTCGGCCTGAACATGTCGCAGGACTTCCCGCTCGACAGCGGCTACAAGCTGACCGCGTGGGGTGGCATGCGCTACCAGAGCAAGATCTACTTCGACCTGCTCAACTTCGATGATCCGCACATCGGCCTGTCGCAGAAGGGTTATGCCAAGGGTGATGTCTCGCTCAAGCTGGCCAGCCCGGATGACAAGTGGTACGTGGAAGGCTACGTGCGCAACGTGACCGACACCTGGGCCAAAACCTGGGGCGGCGCGGCGACCGGCGGCCAGATGCAGGCCGGCTACATCGAACCGCGCACCGTGGGCGGACGACTGGGCATCAACTACTAACGCAACCGCAGCACCGCAGGCGGCGGTTCGCCGCCGCCTGTTTTTACAGAAGGAGATATCTTGAATTCAGAATTGAATCTGCGCCCGTTGGCCATCGCGCTGGCCGCCGCCCTGACGGCGATCGCGTCCACCGTGGTGGTGCTGGCCACCTCGCTGCCGGCCTACGCGGCCGAAGCGGCCGTCACCGAACGTCCGTGGATGGACGTCAAACTCGACGCCGACCGCCGCGCGACACTGGCGCTGCAGGCCATGACGCAGCGGGAGAAATTGGACTGGGTGATGGGCTGGTTCGGCTCCGACTTCCGCGACAAGAAACGCAATCCCGCCGCGCTGCCTTTCTCGGCGGGCTATATTCCAGGCACGCCGCGCCTCGGCCTGCCGGCCTTGTTCGAAACCGACGCCGGTTTGGGCGTCGCCTCGCAGGCCACCAAGACGCCGCGCGAGCGCACCTCGCTGCCATCCGGCCTGGCCACCGCCGCCACCTGGGACCGCAAGCTGGCCTACAACGGCGGCGCGATGATAGGCGCCGAGGCGCGGGCCTCCGGCTTCAACGTGATGCTGGCCGGCGGCGTGAACCTGCTGCGCGAGCCGCGCAACGGGCGCAATTTCGAATACGCAGGTGAAGACCCGCTGCTGGCCGCCACCATGGTGGCGCAGCAGATCAAGGGCATCCAATCGAATCACGTGATCGCAACGATGAAGCACTTCGCCGTCAACGACCAGGAGACGGGCCGCTTCATCCTCGACGCCCGCATCGGCGACGCCGCCAACCGCATGTCCGACCTGCTGGCCTTCCAGATGGTGCTGGAGCAGTCCGACCCCGGCTCCGTCATGTGCGCTTACAACCGCCTGAACGGCGCCTACGCCTGCGAGAGCGACTACCTGCTCAACCAGGTGCTGAAGAAGGACTGGGGCTACAAGGGCTACGTCATGTCCGACTGGGGCGCGGTGCACAGCACCGTGGCCGCCGCCAACAACGGCCTCGATCAGGAATCGGCCTGGGAGTTCGACAAGAGCGCATACTTCGGTGTCGCGCTGGAGGAGGCGGTCGCCAACGGCCATGTGCCGCAGGCGCGCCTGGACAATATGGTGTTCCGCATCCTGCACGCCATGTTCGACAAGGGCGTGGTCGATCATCCGGTGGCCGAGGGCGGGGCGATCGACTTCGCCGCGCACGGTGTGGTCAGCCGCACCGACGCCGAGGATGGCATGGTCCTGCTGAAGAACGCCGGCGGCGTGCTGCCGTTGAAGGCCGGCGCGAAGAAGATCGTCGTCATCGGCGCGCACGCGGACGTGGGCGTGCTGGCCGGCGGCGGATCGTCGCTGGTGTATCCGGTGGGTGGCAGCGCCGTCACAGGCGTCGGCCCGGCCACCTGGCCTGGGCCAGTGGTCTATCATCCGTCGTCGCCGTTGAAGGCGATCCAGGCGCGCGCGCCGGGCGCCAGCGTGGTCTATCACGACGGCGTGGATGCCGCGGCAGCAGCCCGCGCGGCGGCCGATGCCGATGTGGTGCTGGTGTTCGCGCAGCAGTGGGTAGGCGAATCGGTGGACGCTGTCTCGCTGTCGCTGCCGGACAATCAGGATGCGCTGATCGCCGCCGTGGCCAAGGCCAATCCGAAGACGGTGGTGGTGCTGGAGACCGGCGGCCCCGTGCTGATGCCTTGGCTGGGGCAGACCGCCGCCGTGGTGCAGGCGTGGTATGCCGGCACGAGTGGCGGCGAGGCCATCGCCCGCGTGCTGTTCGGCGAGGTCAATCCGTCGGGCCGGCTGCCTGCGACCTTCCCGGTGTCGGCAAGCCAGCTGCCACGGCCGGTGCTCGACGGCGATCCGAAGGACGAGAGCAAACGCTTCGACGTCAATTACCATGAAGGCGCGGCGGTCGGCTACAAGTGGTTCGACCTGAAAGGCTTGAAGCCGCTGTTCCCGTTCGGTCACGGCCTGTCGTACACGCAGTTCGCATACTCCGGCCTGGCCGCCAGCCAGAAGGACGGCAAGCTGCAGTTGCGCTTCAAGGTGACCAACACCGGTACGGTGAAGGGCAAGGACGTGCCGCAGCTGTATGTGGCGCCGCAGGGTGCGAAGTGGGAAGCGCCCAAGCGCCTGGCCGGCTGGGACAAGGTGGAACTGGCGCCGGGCGAAAGCCGCGAAGTCAGCGTGACCGTCGACTCGCGCCTGCTGGCGATGTACGACAGCGGCAGCAAGAGCTGGCGCATCGCCAAGGGCAGCTACAAGGTGCAGCTGGCGCGCAGCGCGGCGGATGCGGATGCGGCCAGCGTCAATGTCGCACTGGAGGCGCGCACGTTCAAGCCTTGAACGTGCCGGCGGGCTGACGGCCCGCTATTCGCGCATCAATCGCGCCAGCGCCTTATCGATGTCGATCGCATAGAACGCGGAACGGAATTGATATGGCGCCTGGCACGGAACCACCAGCTTGCCGCCGTCCTTCAGACCGAACGATACTTCGTGGCGCGTCTCACAGGCGCTGGCCATGGCCGGGCCGGTGGCGGCGTCGCCGAACACCGGATGGCCTTCGATGCTGGTCGCGTAGCTGTCCTGGTGGATGGACTTGCAGACCTTCATGCCGTCCAGGATGATGCCCTGCGGCGTTTCGGTGGTGCCGCTGCGGCCCGCGCAATCGTCGACCATCAGCTTGACCACGGCGCGCAGTACCATCCGGTCGCGCAGCGCCTGGCTTGGTGGACGCAATGTCGCCAGCCCGGTCTTGGGCAGCACGTCGTTCCACTGCTGTTCCATGGTGGCGCCGGACGACAGCAGCGCCGGCAGCACCTGCGCCTTGCAGTTGGCCGTGTCGCCGCATTCCAGCGCCTGCGGGAAGTCCGGCACCCGGCCCTGGCGCAGCTGGTGATAGAAGCTGTCGAAGCGCGACAGCGCGCTGCCCGCGCCCTGGCGCGCCGCCAGGCTGTAGACATAGGCCGGCAGTCCGCACAGGTATTCAAGCCGCTGGCTGCCGATCTGGCGGGGCGTCAGCGCGCGCCAGCTTTTACCTTCGGTGTACAGCATGCATTCGGCCAGCGCCTTGTCCAGTTGCGCCGCCGCCTCCGGGCGAGTGAGCCAACCCTGCTGCACCGACGTGAGCCAGCGCAGGAACTCGGCGCCGCCTTCGTTGACCAGACGGGCGTCGGGATAGACGTCGACCGCGTCGCGCAGTTGGAAACGGTGGCTGAATTCGTGCGAGACCAGCAGCGTCAACTTGGCGTTTTCTTCCGGTCCCGGAGCCTGCGGCCAATTGAACAACGCCAGGCGCAGGATGTTGCCGGCATCGCCGCCGACATTCGGGCCCCCTGACTCGGTGGCGGCGATGGCCGCGATCACGGGACGGTTGACGACCGCCAGCGGCAGCTGCTTGCCTAGGTAGGCGATCGTGCCATCCGCCACTTCGCGGATCTGCGCGACCGTCGCCGCCGACAGGCGCGGATCGAAGTAATCCAGCGAGGCGTTGGCCTGCGGCGCCAGCATCAGCATGGCGGGCGTGTCGCCGCCGGTGGCCGCAGGGGCGGTTGCGACGTCGCGGTAACGGCGGCCGTCCATGACGATGTCCGCCGCGTGGTAGCGGTAGGTCACGGGTCCGCAGCTGTCCGCCAGCGCGTAGTTGGAGCTGTGGACGTACATGCCGCCGGGCGCGGGGAAGGAACCGGGATAGCCGCTGATCTTCTGCATCGTCGCCGGCACGCGGAAGCGCGCGGTGCAGGCGCCGGCGCTTTTCAGCTGGTCGCCTTCGGGAAGCGCGCAGTCGTTCTGCTTCTGCCACGCGGCGCGGATCTCCTGGCCGCCGCGTTCATCCTTGAGGAAGGCGAGGGCGGTGCAATGCTCGGGCAGCGCGAAGCTCACTTCCAGCGCGTCGGCGGAGACCAGTTTGATGTCGACATCCACCGTTGCGGCATGGGCGCCGAGTGGCAGCAGCGCCGCGCACATCAGGTGAAACCAGCTAAACGATTTTTTCATATCCGCGCGAGCATCGTAATAGGGTGCAAAAAATATCATAAATACAACCACGCCACAAGCATCCCGGATTTACAATCGAGCCATGAGGATCACATCGCCGATTATTCTTGCCGCATTGCTGCTGGCGGGTTGCGCCGCCGGGTCCCAGCGCGGCCCTACCGTCGACATCGAAATGCAGCGCTTGATGGCGGCCGCCAAGGTGCCGGGACTTGCGCTGGCGGTCATCGACCATGGGCAGGTGGTGTCCCGCCACGCCTATGGGTATGCCGACGTGGCGGCGGCGCGGCCCCTGCGCACCGACAGCATCATGTACGGCGCCTCGCTGACCAAGGCGGCATTCGCTTACATGGTGATGCAGCTGGTGGACGAGCGGGTGTTGACGCTCGATGCGCCGCTGCCCACGCTGTTGGACAAGCCGCTGCCCGACTATCCCGCCTTCGCCGATTTGCGCGACGACCCGCGCTGGCGGCTGCTGACCCCGCGCATGCTGTTGTCGCATACCAGCGGCCTGCTGAACTGGCGCTTCATCAACGAGAACCGCAAGCTCGATTTCAAGTACCCGCCGGGCAGCCGCTACGTGTATTCGGGCGAGGGTATGCAGATCCTGCAAATCGTTGTCGAGGAACGCACCGGCGTGCCGCTGGAAACGCTGATGCGGCAACGCGTGTTCGAGCGCTTCGGCATGCGCGATACCAGCATGGTGTGGCGCGACGATTTCGCCGGCCGCGAGGTTGTGCATTACGGCGGCGACGGCGCGGTCATCGCCCACAAGCGCCGCAGCAGGGCCCGCGCGGCGGGATCGATGGACACCACGCTCGACGACTACGCCAGCTTCATGGCCGGGGTGTTGCGCGGCGATGGCTTGTCGGCCGCAGCGCGCGCGGAGATGCTGTCGCCGCAGATGGCGATCGTCTCGCCGCAGCAGTTCCCGTCGCACTGGCCGGGCGAGACGGACGCGTATCGCGGCATCGGTTTGTCGGCGGGCCTGGGCTGGCCGGTGTATGAATCACCGCTCGGACCTGCGTTCTTCAAGGAGGGCAACGATGACGGCACCAACAACTTCGCGCTCGGCTTCCTGCGCCCGCAAAGCGGCGTTGTCATGTTGAGCAACAGCTCCAACGCCGACCGCATGTTCCTGCCTGCGGTGGAATACCTGTTCGGGCGGACCTGCCTGCCCTGGTTCTGGATGGGGTATATCCCGTACGACAGGCCGGAGCTGCGCGCGCCTGGAATGCGCGCGCATCCGGTGCTCAGCCCGGGGTGTGACTGACCGGCCGCACCGCTTCGACGTCCACCTGCGCGCTGCCTTCGGCCAGGCGCACATTGAGCGTGCCGCGTGGCTTCAGTTGCGCCGGCGCGCGGACGATGGCGCCTTGTTCGTCGGTGACGATGGCGTAGCCGCGTTCCAGCGTGCGCTGGGGATTCAGCAGCTCCAGCTGCGACGACAGCGCGGCCAGCGCGTCGCGCCGCTGCGTGAGCTGCGTGGAGATGGTCATCGCGGCGCGGTGCTGGAAGTCCGACAGCCTTGCGCGAGCCGCCGTCACATCCGGCTTGCGCGCGCCCAGGCGGCCGCTCAGGCGGTCCAGCTGGAAGCGCGCCTGCGACAGCGGGGCGCGGTTCGCGTGCGTCATCGCGGTGGACAGCGCCAGCAGCTTGAGGCGCTGCTGGCGGATCTGCGCACTTGGATTGAGCAGGCGCCGCGTGTAATTGTCCAGTGTCTGCGACGCTTCGCCGACGCTGCGCCGCATCGCGCGCCGCAGGTCGACCACGTCGGCGCGCAGGGACGCCATCCAGTCGGCGCGCGGCGTGACGGCCAGTTCGGCGGCGGCGGTCGGCGTGGCGGCGCGCAGGTCGGCGGCGAAGTCGCAGATCGTGAAGTCGGTCTCGTGGCCGACGCCGGAGATCACCGGCATGCGGCAGTTGGCCACGGCGTAGGCCACGTCCTCGTCGTTGAACGACCACAGGTCCTCGATGCTGCCGCCGCCACGGCAGACGATCAGCACATCGCAGTCATTGCGCAACGAGGCGGCATCGATGGCGGCGGCGATCTTCTCGCCCGCGCCCTGGCCCTGCACCGGCGTCGGATACAGCACGATGTGCACATGCGGCGCGCGCCGTTTCAGCGCGGTCAGCACGTCGCGCAGCGCCGCCGCCTGCGGGCTGGTGACGATGCCCACGGTGCGCGGGAACAGCGGCAAGGCGCGCTTGCGCTCCGGGTGGAACAGGCCGGCCGCGTCCAGCTTCTCCTTGAGCCGCTGGAAGGCCTCGAACAACGAGCCGACGCCGGCGCGGCGTATCGCCTCCACATTGATCTGGTAGTCGCCGCGCGCGCCGTACAGCGTGACCAGCGCCCGCACCTCGACCTTGTCGCCCTCGCGCGGAATGAAGCCGGCATATTGGGCGCGGCCGCGGAACATCACGGCGCGCACCTGGGCCGCGTCGTCCTTGAGGGTGAAGTACCAGTGGCCGGAACTGGCCTTGGTGAAATTGGACACCTCGCCGGAAATCCACGTGAGCGGGAAGGTCCGTTCTAACAAACGCGCAACAGCCTGGTTGAGCGCGGTCACGGTCATCACGGGGGCGGCGGCGGGGGCGGGGGCGTTGTGGTCGTCGAAGTTCATAGGTTTCAATAAAGGAAACTATCCACACTTTGCGATTTCAGTCACACAGCGGTCATAGAGCATCTAAAGCGGTAAGTATTATAGGTAGGTATATGATTTTAAAGGGTAAACATTTCTGCCGTATTTGCGTGCAACGAGGAAAAACCCTTATGGATCAAGCACTTTGGCATGGCCACCGGCAGTTACGCACAAAGTTATCCACAAAAGATGTGCGGAACTTTTGTGAGCGATAGCTATTTTCTTCTTGTTTATTTTGCCATGCCTAAAATTTACGCAAAGCAAGTATATTGAGATAAATCAAAGGCTTAGGTAGTGATGCATGGTATTACGCACACTTTTATCCACAGAAGATGTGCAAAACTCCCGACTTGCCCCCAGGCGTCGTATGGCTGTGAATGAGGGGGCTGGCGTCGTCCGCATGGTCGAGCCGCCGGGCCGGGGATAAAAAATCGCCTGCTTCATTTTTGCGCAGGGCAATAAAAACGATATAAATCAATGGCTTTGATCATGCTGTACTGCCTTGCTCACAATCTTATCCACATAAAATGTGCAGAAGTGACTGCTTTGCTGCGATAGCCGGGCATTATCGATAGCCGACTTGCGCAAGCCGGTGGAAAACCCGGTTTTAGCTATGAAAAGTGGTTAAAACAGATGCCTTGCACGGTTTTTACTCACGGCAAAAATTCCCTTATAAATCAACGATCTTTCACCATGTGGGAGGCGTTGCTCACAATCTTATCCACATTAAGTGTGCAGAAGTCCACAACCGTACCAGCCCGCCAGAAACGCAATTTTGGCCGGTTTTGCCTGCGTTATTTTTACGCATGGAAAAAATAGCCTTATAAATCAAGGGCTTTGTGGGGAGTGGGTAGCCTTGCTAACAATCTTATCCACATTTTTTGTGCAGAACTCCACATCCAGCTCCGTCGAGCCACTTTTGGTGGCTGAATGCGCCGTTTGCCAGCCATATGGGGTCATATGCCAGATTTTTACGCACGGAAATAAAATTGATTGAAATCAAGCACTTGGGGGAGGGTTGAGTGCCTTGCTCACAATCTTATCAACAGAATATGGGCATAACTGGGCACAACTTTTGCTGGGCAAAAAGTGGGCCCGAACGCTTCAGCTGCGCTATTTTTGAGCTTTGAGATTTTATTCTTTGAAATCAAAGGCTTGCGTTGTCATGCTGGTCATTGCACACACAATTGTCCACAGAAAATGTGCAGAACTCCGGCGGCGCCTGGGCGGGAGCGTTCCGCCTGTCATCCGCCACTTGCCGTGGACGGCCCAACAAGATACATTGCGCCTTCGGGTGTTTATCTAGACAGGAGTCCCTTTTGCTCGCCATATTACAAGCCGCCGGTTGGCCTATCTGGTTGTTGTTGGTCGCATCGATCGTCGCGACCGCGCTGATCATCGAACGCTTGCTCTATCTGCGCCGCAGCAAGATCCTGCCGAAAAAGCTGCTCGATGAAGTGGTGCAGGTCTACCGCGGCGGCAATATCACGCCGGACGTCATCGACAAGCTGGAAAAAAGTTCGCCGCTGGGCGTGGTGCTGTCGGCCGCGCTGCGCAACATCGATTCGCCGCGCGAGGTGATGAAGGAATCCATCGAGGAGGCCGGCAGCGGTGTGGCGCATACGCTGGAGCGCTTCCTGACCACGCTGGGCACCATCGCGACGCTGGCGCCGCTGATGGGCTTGTTCGGCACGGTGGTCGGCATGATCGAGATTTTCGGCGCGCAGAACGCGACCGGTTCCAATCCGGCGCAGCTGGCGCACGGTATCTCGGTGGCCTTGTACAACACCGGCTTCGGCCTGGCGATCGCGATGCCGACGCTGGTTTTCTATCGCCACTTCCGCGCGCTGGTGGACAGCTTCATCATCGAGATGGAGCAGCAGGCGGTGAAGTTTGTCGATATCGTGCACTGCAAGCGCAAGTAAGGACGCCGCATGAACTTCCGCAAAGGCCGGCATCGCGAAGACCCCGAGATCAACCTGATCCCGTTCATCGACGTGCTGCTGGTGATCCTGATCTTCCTGATGGTGACCACCACCTACAGCAAGTTCACCGAACTGCAGATCACGCTGCCGACCGCCGACGCGCAGAAGGCGGCCGACAAGCCGTTCGAGCTGGACGTGACGGTGGACGCCAAGGGCAACTACACGATCAACGGCGAGCCGGTGTCGTTCCATGACGTGGCCGGCTTCGCGCAGGCCATGAAGGCCGCCGCCGACAAGGGCGGCGCGGCCGGCAAGTCGCCGGTGGTGATCGTCAACGCCGACCAGTTCGCGATGCACCAGATGGTCATCAATGTGATGGAGGCGGCGCGCATCGCCGGCTATGAAAAGCTGACTTTCGCCGCGCAGACCAGCACCGCGAAATAAGTGTCCACCTCTCCCACCAAATCGTCGGCGCTGGAAGCCACGCTGACGCGCAACTGGCTGCGGCGCGGCCCGCTTGCTTGCGCCTTGTGGCCGGTATCGCTGCTGTTCCGCGCGCTCAGCGGCCTGCGGGCTGCCTTGTTTCGTGTCGGCGTGCTGAAGTCCTCGCGGCTGCCGGTGCCGGTGGTGGTGGTGGGGAATATCTACATCGGCGGCACCGGCAAGACGCCGCTGACCATCTGGCTGGTGCAAGCGCTGCAGGCGGCCGGCATGACGCCGGGCGTGATCTCGCGCGGCCACGGCGGCGACGGCGGCAGTGTGCGCGAAGTCAGCGCCGCATCCACGCCGGCGCAGGTCGGCGACGAGCCGCTGTTGATCAAGCAGCGCACCGGCTGCCCGGTGATGGTGGGCCGCGACCGCGCCGCCACCGGCCGCGCGCTGCTGGCCGCCCATCCCGGGGTGGACATCCTGCTGACCGACGATGGCCTGCAGCACTACGCCCTGCAGCGCGACGTGGAGATCATCCTGTTCGACGGGCGCGGCGCCGGCAATGGCTGGCTGCTGCCGGCCGGCCCGCTGCGCGAGCCGGTATCGCGCTGGCGCGACTTCACCGTCGTCAACACGCCGGTGCTGACCGACGAGCTGGCGCGCCCGTCGGCGCGCGGCCGGCGCGGCGCCCATCCAGATGACGCGGGCCGGCGCGCACGCCGAGCAACTGCGCGACCGCGGCCAGCGCCGCACGTTCGCCGAGCTGGCCGAAGCGAGCAACCGCGCCGGCCTGCGCGTGGCCGCCGCCGCCGGCATCGGCAATCCGGCGCGCTTCTTCGGCATGCTGAAGGCCGCCGGCCTGCGCATCACGGAACTGCCTTTGCCCGACCATCACGACTTCCAGGACCGCCCGTTTGACGCGCTCGACGCCGACCTGATCTTGATGACAGAGAAGGATGCAGTAAAATGTGCGCAAATTGAAGAACTCAGAGACGACCCGCGACTATGGGTCGTCCCGGTGACGGCGCACCTCGACGGCGCGCTGGCCGACCAAATTGTGGAGAAATGTCGTGGACGCTCGATTGCTTGATATCCTGGTATGCCCGGTCTGCAAAGGCCCCCTGGAGTACGATAAAAAGAATCAGGAAATGATTTGCAAGGGCGACCGCCTGGCCTTCCCGATCCGCGACGGCATCCCCATCATGTGGGCCGACGAGGCGCGCACCCTGCAGGATAAGGCGGACTAGGCGGTGTCCTTCATCGTCATCATCCCGGCCCGCCTGGCCTCGACCCGGCTGCCGAACAAGCCGCTGGCCGACCTGGGCGGCAAGCCCATGGTGGTGCGCGTGGCCGAGCGCGCGCAACTGGCCGGCGCGGCCCGCATCATCGTCGCCACCGACCACGAGGACATCCGCGCCGCCTGCGCACAGCACGGCGTGGAAGTGTGCATGACCCGCGCCGACCATCCGTCCGGCACCGACCGCATCGCCGAGGTGGCGCGCGCGTTGAACCTGCCGGCGGATGCAGTGGTCGTCAACCTGCAGGGCGACGAGCCGCTGATCGACCCGGCCTTGCTGCAGGCGGCCGCCGCGCGCATCGGCGCCGACGTCCCCATGTCCACCTGCGCCCACCCGCTGCACGACGCCGCCGACGCTTTCAACCCGAACGTGGTCAAGGTGGTGCTGGACAAGGCCGGCAGGGCGCTTTATTTTTCGCGCGCGACCATACCCTGGAACCGCGACGCTTTTGCGCAGTCTAAATCCACGCTGCCGGACGGTTACGTGCCGCTCCGCCACATCGGACTGTACGCCTACCGCAACGACTTCCTGCAAGCCTATCCGGCGCTGGAGGTGTCGCCGCTGGAATCGATCGAAGCACTGGAACAGTTGCGCGTGCTGTGGCACGGCTATCCCATCGCGGTCCACGTGACCGATTCGGCCCCTGCGGCCGGGGTGGACACGCCGGAAGACCTGGCCCGCGTCCGGCAGTTCTATTGATTTGTATCAAACAACACGTCAGCCAGCAGTCAGTAACAACTGATATAACGAAGACAACGGTGCGATATTCATACGGAATATCTCTCCGCACCCCGGTTTCGCCAGCTAAGAACGGTTCAAACCGTCACAAATTGGCGTTGAGACGAAGTTTTGTGGTAAGTTTCGTACGATCCAATACCAACTAACCCACATCCATATCTGTTTTAGGAATTTTTCATGCGTCTTATTCTTTTAGGAGCACCAGGAGCCGGCAAAGGCACCCAGGCTAATTTCATCAAGGAAAAATATAACATTCCGCAAATCTCGACCGGCGACATGCTGCGCGCCGCGATCAAGGCGGGTACGGAAATGGGCATGGCCGCCAAGAAGGTGATGGATGCGGGTGGTTTGGTATCGGATGACATCATCATCGGCCTGGTCAAGGACCGTCTGGCCGAGCCGGACTGCGCCAACGGCTACCTGTTCGATGGCTTCCCGCGCACCATCGCGCAGGCGGACGCGATGAAGGACAGCGGCGTGGTGGTCGACTACGTGCTGGAAATCGACGTGCCGGACGACTCGATCATCGAGCGCATGGACGGCCGCCGCAGCCATCCGGCCTCGGGCCGCGTGTACCACGTCAAGTTCAACCCGCCCAAGGTCGAAGGCAAGGACGACGTCACCGGCGAGCCGCTGGTGCAGCGCGACGACGACAAGGCCGAAACCGTCAAGAAGCGCCTGGACGTCTACCATAACCAGACCGAAGTGCTGCTCAGCTACTACAACAACTGGGCGCAGTCGGGCCAGCCAGGCGCGCCGAAGTACCGCCGCATCGCCGGCGTCGGTCCGGTAGAGCAAATTCGTGACAGCGCGTTTGCCGCGCTGGCGGAATAAGCGTTAAAGTAGAGCGGACCGTGTGTCCGCTTTTTTTTGCGCTCGCAAATCGGCTGGATGCCATCCCGTTTTATGAAGTGATGCAGTTCGCAGGTTTAGTTGGCTGCGCTTGCCTACCCGGCGGGCGTTGGTTTTCTGAAGTGTGGGTTTGTAGGCTCGATCAATAAAAATAAGGGGACACTATGGCAGCTAGTCTTTGGCTTGCAGTTGCGTGCGGCGTAATCGCCGTGATTTACGGTTTATGGTCTCGAAGCTGGATTTTGCGCCAGGACGCGGGCAACGCCCGCATGCAGGAAATCGCGCTGGCCATCCAGCAGGGCGCCGCCGCCTATCTGGCGCGCCAGTACCGCACCATCGGCATCGTCGGCCTGGTGCTGCTCATTCTCATTGCCGCCTTGCTCGACATGAAGACCGCCATCGGCTTCCTGATCGGCGCGGTGCTGTCCGGCGCCTGCGGCTTCATCGGCATGAACGTCTCGGTGCGCGCCAACGTGCGTACGGCGCAGGCGGCCACCAAGGGCATAAACGAAGCGCTCGACGTCGCCTTCAAGGGCGGCGCCATCACCGGCATGCTGGTGGTCGGCCTGGGCCTGCTGGGCGTGGTGCTGTTCTATATGTTCCTGGTGGGGATGGCGCCGGGCGCGCCGAACCCGCCGCTCAATCCGCACGATGTGATCAAGCCGCTGATCGGCCTGGCCTTCGGCGCCTCGCTCATTTCCATCTTCGCCCGGCTGGGCGGCGGCATCTTCACCAAGGGCGCGGACGTCGGCGCCGACCTGGTGGGCAAGGTGGAGGCCGGCATCCCGGAGGACGATCCGCGCAATCCTGCGGTGATCGCCGATAACGTCGGCGACAACGTCGGCGATTGCGCCGGCATGGCGGCCGACCTGTTCGAAACCTATGTGGTGACCTTGATCGCCACCATGCTGCTGGGCGCCTTGCTGATCACGTCGGCGCCGACGTCGGCCATCGTCTATCCGCTGCTGCTGGGCGCGGTGTCTATCATCGCCTCCATCATCGGCTGCTCGATGGTCAAGGCCAAGCCGGGCAAGAAGATCATGTCGGCGCTGTACACCGGGCTGTGGTGGGCGGCCGGCCTGTCGCTGGTCGGCTTCGCCGTGGTCACGTGGCAGATCTGGCCGGACGAGGCCATGCGTATGAAGATGATGGGCTGCACCGTGGTCGGCATCGTGCTGACCGGGCTGATGGTCTACATCACCGAGTACTACACCGGCACCGATTTCGCGCCGGTCAAGCATATCGCCGAAGCCTCGACCACCGGCCACGGCACCAACATCATCGCCGGCCTGGGCGTGTCGATGAAGTCCACCGCCTATCCGGTGCTGGCGGTGTGCGCGGCGATCCTGGTGTCGTACCAGCTGGGCCAGCTGTACGGCGTGGCGATCGCGGCCACGTCGATGCTGTCGATGGCCGGCATCGTCGTGGCGCTGGACGCCTACGGCCCGATCACCGACAACGCCGGCGGCATCGCCGAGATGTCGGGCATGCCGGAATCGGTGCGCGCCATCACCGATCCGCTGGACGCGGTGGGCAACACCACCAAGGCCGTCACCAAGGGCTATGCGATCGGCTCGGCCGGGCTGGCCGCGCTGGTGCTGTTCGCCGACTACACGCACGCGCTGGAGTCGAGCGGCAAGAGCGTCACCTTCGACCTGTCGAATCCGATGGTGATCGTCGGCCTGATCATCGGCGGCCTGATTCCCTACCTGTTCGGCGCGATGGCGATGGAGGCCGTGGGCCGCGCCGCCGGCGCCGTGGTGGTGGAGGTGCGCCGCCAGTTCCGCGACATCAAGGGTATCATGGACGGCACCGGCAAGCCGGAGTACGACAAGGCGGTCGACATGCTGACCGCGTCGGCGATCAAGGAAATGATCATCCCGTCGCTGCTGCCGGTGGTGGTGCCGATCATCGTCGGCATGCTGCTGGGGGCGGCCGCGCTGGGCGGCATGCTGATGGGGACCATCGTCACCGGCCTGTTCGTGGCGATCTCGATGACCACTGGCGGCGGCGCCTGGGACAACGCCAAGAAATACATCGAGGACGGCCACTTCGGCGGCAAGGGTTCGGACGCGCACAAGGCGGCCGTGACCGGCGACACCGTGGGCGATCCGTACAAGGACACGGCAGGGCCGGCGGTCAACCCGCTGATCAAGATCATCAACATCGTGGCGCTGCTGCTGGTGCCGCTGCTGCCGGCTTCGGGCTGGCTGGCGGTGTCGGCGCCTGCGCCGGTCACGGCCATCACCGCGCCGGCGCCGATGATGATGGTGGCGCCGCCGCCGCCGACGGACACTCTGGTGGCGCCTGCCGCACCCGCTTCCGCGCCGGATTCAGCTTCCCCATCTGTTAAATAAAAGATATCATTAGGCCCAAGGCGGACGATGCCTCGTCCACCTTGGGCCTTTTTCTTTTTCCACTTCCGCGAGACCAAATCCATGTTGAAACTATTGCCCGTGCGCCGGGCTGTTCTACTGTCGTCTCTGAGCTTGATGATCGGTGCCGCCAGCGCCGATACGGGATTATCCATCTCGAATCCACAGGTGTCCAATGACGGAACCTATGTCTACTATCAGTTCGATTACACGGGTACGCCCAGCTTTGTCCGGGTGTTTATCGATGCGGATCAAACATCAACTACCGGCTATGCCAAGGGCGGCATCGGCAGTGAATTCCTGGTTGAAAACGGCGTTCTGTATAAATACACGGCCACTACGTCCGGTAGCATCTGGAGCTGGGCCAAAGTCGGCGAAGTCGGCTACTGGACTTCCGGCGGCAAGGTGCGTTTGAAGATTGACCGTAGCGTTATCGATGCGCCAGTGTTGGCGGGACAAGCGGATGACCTCGTGTTCGAAGTTCAGGATGCCTCGTCGGTCCGGACGTTGACCAAGCAGCCCCACTTGTATTCGTATGTCACCACGCCGCAGTTGGAGAGATTCGAGCTGGTAAGAAGCGATGGCCTTCAAAACACACCACAAGGGGATGGGACTATCAAGCCTTGGTCACCCGGCAACGAGTGGGGTGGGCATATGTCGCGTATTGTGACCACTGCCGACGGTACGGTGTATATGCTCAGCTTGCGGCTCACGGGGGCGGCGGGCAAGGATGAGGGCTGGGAGTTGGTCAAGCGCGATGCTGTGACCGGTGCATGGGCGTTCGTGGCTTCCGGCCTGTCGTTCGATGAGGCACACTTGTTGCGGTCGCCGCTCACCGACAAGGTGTATGTCATCGCTCACCCGGGTGGCTACCCTGCGATGGGTGTTGGGCCGGATTTCGTCATGACGCCGATTCCGGGCGACTGGGATACGGGAACCGCAAAACAGCGGCATTACGGAAATGCCGGAATCGGCCAGGAGGGGCAGATATGTTTAAAGGCGTCGCATGAAGGCCGCAGTACAGCGGATACCTACACGCAGTATATCTGTACAACCGAGACGCAGAAGGGGCAGTCGTTCGGGCCATTCGTCTCTGCCCGGATCGGGCACCGTTTTGCGTATGACTATGTTTTCCCTGGCGTGGCGGGAGCACAGTTTTTAACGCTGGCTCAGTCCGACTTGGAAAATAGCGTCGCGGGATACCCCAAGAACGCCGCCTTTACATACGTGTTTAACGGTATAAATAGTTTTACCTTTCCGGATGGGCACGCTAACGTCGTCCAGGCGCCACTGACGCTCCCTGATCCATCAACGGCGCTCACCGCAACCGTTGCTCCGCATTTGGAGCAGTTGGAAGCTTATGTCGATACTCGCGGGAGGGCTTTCTCGATCGCCCTTAAAGAACCGACTGACGGCAAGTCGGTATCGGCTAACAGGACATTGGAGTTGGCCGTTATGGATGCTGCAACGGGTACGTCAATTTATTCTGGATCCCTGGCGGGGCTGACTTATGGAAGTGCGCGGATTGTAGAGGACGCGAAACAGCGTTTGTACGTGATCTGGAACGGGCTTGGGCAGAGAATGACCGAATTTAAAGTATATCGCTTGAAAGAGATAGCCGCTGGGAATGGCGACACCGGCTTCTCGTTGGAACTCGCTACCGATTTGTCAAATAAATTCGCGCCGTTTGACTTGGGCTGGGCATATACGAGGTACGCCACCCAAGGGCGTATTTACCTTGCGACACCGCGAGGTGGCAATGCGCGTAGCGGTTCTATCGATGGCTATATGAATGCTTGTGCCAAGGAGTTTGCTAATGATATCGTCTCCAAGACGTCCCGAAGTGCGTATCCTGCCGCGATGTGTTTTGGGGACGATCTTAAAAATCAAGGTCAGCTGAAATTGATCTATTTCCGGATCCGTTTGCCGGACTAAGGTTACCAATTGTTTCAAACGCTTCCCTCTGGTGCTACACCTGCTAATAATGAAAGGTGTAGCACTACGCGAGGTGAGACCATGAACTTGTTGAAACCGGCATTGCTGTTGGCCTTCCTGTTGGGAGCGCTGACCTGCCCATATGCCTGGGCGCAGGGGCATGGCCACGGAGGAGGAGGTGGCCACGGCCATTTCCATGGCGGCTGGGGCGGCGGCCATGGCTACCATCACGGCCATGGCTATGTGCGCGGCGGCGTCTTCATCGGCGCGCCGGTCTACTGGCCGCGTTACCGCTACTACGGCCCGTATTACGATGGCTATTACTACCCGCCCGGCTACTACGCCGACGCGCCGCTGTTCCTGCCGCCGGCCGACGCTGGCGTATCGTCGCGAAGGCTGTACTACTGCGATAATCCACGCGGCTACTATCCCAACATTACAGCCTGCCTGCTGCCGTGGCGCATGCTGGTCGCCACCGTGGTGCCGCCGCCATGATGCCGCGCGCCGTACTTTGCCTGATGCTGGCGCTGCCCGGCGCGCCAGCCATCGCCCAGGCGCCGGCAGCGGGCGCGGCCAGCCCCGAGCTCCGCGAATACGCCAAACTGCCGGTCTGCACGCTCAGCGCCGACGGCCTGCGGTTGGCTGTCGAACCCTGCCGCACGGCGCCGGCGCGCAAGCCGATGCCGCGCCGTCCGGTCCCGCAGATCATCCAGCGCATGCCCGTCGTCAAGCAGGCGCCGCAAGTGGCGATGCCCGCCGCGCCGCCGTCGCCGTCGCTGCAAACCCTGCTCAATCCGCCCAACGCACCGAAGGCCCTGAATAACTGCGGACCCACCGGCTGTAACGACGCCAACGGCACCCACATCAACAACGCCGGTCCCGGCACCGCCATCTCTCCCTCCGGCAAAGTCTGTAACCGCAACGGCGTCTGGCTGCAGTGCTAGGTGTCTTTTAGCAGGTGAGCAGCACGAGTTTTGCTGAACTAATAGGCGACGTCTTCCAGCCGGTAGCGGAATTTTCTGCGCTCCGGCAAGTCCCAGCCGGGTTCGCGGTCGGTGTTGCGCGGTGGAGTAGTGGCCGCCGGCGCTGCCTGTGGCGCGGGTGACGCTGGCGCTGGCGCAGCAGGCAATGGCGGGACTGCGGCAGGTACAGGGACCAGGGCTGGGACTGACATGGCCGTAGCGGCAGGCGTTGCCGCAGGCGCCTTCGCTGCGGCGATCAGTTCGTCGCGCAGTCGGCGCGCGGATTTGAAGCTCTTGTCGCCCGGGCGGCGAACGTATAAATCCTGCCATGCATTGCGTGTCGAATGGGCGAACGATTGGGCGAACTGGTTCGGCGAAACGGCGTGGCCGTTGTGGATGATCTGGTCGCCTTCGACGCGCGCGTAATTGGTTTCGCCGTAGCTCCAGGATTTCAACACGGTGCCTTCGGGGAGGAACAGGGATTTCCATTGGTAGCCGTGTATGCCCGACAGGTCCGCGCCCGGCTCGAATCTGGCCGGGTCCGACAGCCAGCATTCGATGGCCTGGGCCATGGCTTCCGACAGGTCTTGCGAGCCGCCACGGCGGCGCAGCTTCTCGATCAGCTTGAGCAGGGTATCGGTGGGCAGTTGCACGCTCATTGTAGTATTCATTCGATTTTCTCCCCTATTTTCTTCGGTTTTCCCATATTTAGACCGGGAAGTCCGGGAATAGTTCAAAGCTTGAAGAAATCGAAGAAAATCGAACAGAAAATCGAAGGTTTGCTAGAAGGGCCGTGGAGGAGCACCCCGTGTGCATACCCCTTGCGGGCGCCGGAGATCAGGCGCTCGCGGTTGCGCGGCGCGACACGATTTTTGACGATATCCAGTTTCCGGTGCGGTGCAGGCCTGCGGCCACCGCGACGATGACTGTGACCGAAAAAGACAGATCCAGCAGGGTGTTGTGGCTGGGGTGCAAAAACAGATAGCTGTGAATCAGGAAAATTTCGAGGAGATAATCTTCGAGGCGCGCCAGCCGTGAAAAGCCGCGCCAGTTGAAGCGGGTGGCGTTGGTCAGCCACATGGTGCAGGCGATACCCGTGATGGCGATGAGGGTTGTATTGGCGCCCTGGAGCCCGATGCGGTGCGCGACAAGCAGGCCGGCGCCCCCGAGCGCGGCGCTGGCCGCCGCCGGCCAGGCGCGCAGCTTCGGCCCTTGCATGCCGTACGCCACGCCGAGGATAAAACCCAGCGACGTCAGCCAAAGCTCATGGCCGATATCGGAGTGCTCTTCAAGATAAATCGCCATGGCGGTTGAAGTCACCGCGGCCACGGCGGCGCGTCGTTTCGGCCGGCAAAGCTTCGCAAGCAGGGGATACACCGCATAAAACACCAGCAACAGCGTGAAGAACCACAGGCCGGCGCCCAGCCCGCTGCGGTTGCGGATATCGAGCCAGTTCAGCACGCCCGACAGTCCGAGAAAATGCACCAGCGTGTGCCAATGAAGCAGCGCGCCGCCACGGAACGCGACCACGACGGCGAGGAATCCCAGGATGACCCAGTAGCGCACGCCCAGCCGCTCCAGCTTCGTCCTCCAAAAAAGCCGGATATCGAGCTCCGGCCCGTACCTGCGCGCAGTGAAGTATCCCGACGAAAACGCGAAGATAAACAGCCCGACCGTCACCGGTATCCACAGGATCGACGGCGAAAACCAATGGCCGGCGACCACGGTGAAGATCGCGATCACCTTGGCGATGGAAAAGTTGAGGCTGATCCTGGCGTCCATGGCTCCTCCGCAGTCGGACGCAAACGGTAGCATGGCGGGGCGGCCGCCCTCTTGCGCTTTTTCCTCAACTCCGCTGAAAAATTCGCTACAATTGCGATGTGACGTTAACGTAAACGTCAAATAAAAACAGATAGGGACACACATGCAAATTCAGAACAACGTATTCATCGTCACCGGCGGCGCGTCGGGCCTGGGCGCCGCCACCGCGCGCATGATCGTGGAGCAGGGCGGCAAGGTCGTGCTGGCCGACGTGCAGGTCGAGCCGGGCGAGGCGCTGGCCGCCGAGCTCAAGGCCGTCTTCGTCAAGTGCGACGTCACCTCGGAAGCGGACGGCAAGGCCGTGGTCGACGCCGCCCTCGCGCTGGGCACGCTGCGCGGCCTGATCAATTGCGCCGGCGTGGCGCCGGCCGTCAAGACCGTCGGCAAGGACGGCCCGCACCCGCTGGACGTGTTCCAGCGCACCGTCAACATCAACCTGGTCGGCACCTTCAACATGGCCCGCCTGGCCGCCGACGCCATGGGCAAGACCGCCGCCACCGACAGCGGCGAACGCGGCGTGATCATCAACACCGCCTCGGTCGCGGCCTTCGACGGCCAGATCGGCCAGGCCGCCTACGCCGCCTCCAAGGCCGCCGTCGCCGGCCTGACCTTGCCGATGGCGCGCGACCTGTCGCGCAGCGCCATCCGCGTGATGACCATCGCCCCCGGCATCTTCGAAACCCCGATGTTGATGGGCATGCCGGAGGAAGTGCGCTCCGCGCTGGGCAATATGGTGCCGTTCCCGCCGCGCCTGGGCCGTCCGGACGAATACGCCCACCTGGCCAAGACCATCATCGAGAACACCATGCTGAACGGCGAGACCATCCGCCTGGACGGCGCCATCCGCATGCAGCCGAAGTAAACGGTTTACACGATTTCGTGTAGGATGCCAGAGGATCGGGCGGGCCCGGCCGCGCGCCTCTTATTTTGGAGAGTCCATGTTCCGTTTGAAGCCTTTGGCGCTGAGCCTCGCGCTGTCCCTTCCGCTGCTGGCCGCGTTGAACGCGCCGGTCTACGCACAACGCACCGGCGCCGACGTGGCGCCCGAAATCGCCACCGGCTACGCTGAAAAAGCCGGCAAGTCCGCGCAAAAATTCATGGTGGCGGCGGCCAACCCGCTGGCCACCCAGGCCGGCTACCAGATGCTCAAGCAGGGCGGCGCCGCCATCGATGCGGCCATCGCCACCCAGCTGGTGCTCACGCTGGTGGAGCCGCAATCGTCAGGCATTGGCGGCGGTTCCTTCCTGCTGTACTCCGACGGCAAGCGCGTGCAATCCTACGACGGCCGCGAAACCGCGCCCGCCACGGCGGACGAACATCTGTTCCAGGACAAGGACGGCAAACCGGTTTCGCGCGAGATCGGCGTGATCGGCGGCCGCTCGGTCGGCGCGCCCGGCGTGCTGCGGATGCTGGAGCTGGCGCACAAGGAGCACGGCAAGCTGCCGTGGAAGGCGCTGTTCGCGCCGGCCATCAAGCTGGCCGAAGAGGGCTTCAATGTCAGCCCGCGCCTGAACGCGCTGCTCAGCTGGGACCGCTATCTGGCACGCGACCCGGTCGCCAAGGCCTACTTCTTCGGCGAGGACGGCAAACCGCGCCCGGTCGGCTACCTGCTGAAGAACCCCGAACTGGCGCGCACGCTGCGCGAGATCGCCGACGGCGGCGCCGACGCCTTCTACAAGGGCCGCATCGCGCGCGACATCGCCGCCAAGGTGGCCGGCCATCCGACCAATCCCGGCAAGCTGACCGTCGCCGACATCGCCGGCTACCAGGCCAAGGAACGCACGCCGGTCTGCAGCGACTACAAGGCATGGACCGTGTGCGGCGCGCCGCCGCCGTCGTCGGGCGGCATCGCCATCGCGCAGATGCTGGGCATCCTGGAAGCGAAGGACATCAGCCCGTACAAGCCGGTCAACGGCATGCTGACGGCCGAGGGCATCCACCTGTTCAGCGAGGCCGGACGCCTGGCCTACGCGGACCGCAACCGCTACGTCGCCGACACCGACTTCGTGCCGCTGCCCGGCAAGGGCGTGGCCGCGCTGCTGGACAAGGGCTACCTGAAGCAGCGCGCCTCGCTGATCGGCGAAAAATCCATGGGCCACGCCAACTACGGCACGCCGGCCACGATGCAGGTCGCGTGGGGCGCCGACACCGCCATCGACAAGCCGTCCACCTCGCACCTGGTGGCGGTGGACGCCTACGGCGGCGGCCTGTCGATGACCACCTCGGTGGAAGACGCCTTCGGCGCGCGCCAGATGGTCGACGGCTTCATGCTGAACAACCAGCTGACCGACTTCTCCTTCGATTCGCAGGACGAGAACGGCCCGATCGCCAACCGCGTGCAGGCCGGCAAACGCCCGCGCAGCGCGATGTCGCCGACGCTGGTGTTCGACAAGGGCACGCACCAGCTGGTGCTGGCCACCGGCTCGCCGGGCGGCTCGGCCATCATCAACTACGTGGCCAAGGTGTTGGTCGGCACGCTGGACTGGCAGCTCGACGTGCAGCAGGCCATCAGCCTGCCCAATATCGGCAGCCGCAACGGCCCGACCGAACTGGAAGCGGGCCGCGTGGCGCCGGCGGTGGTCGAGCAGCTCAAGGCGCGCGGCCACCAGGTGCGCGAGTTCGAGCTCAACTCCGGCCTGCAGGGCATCCAGCGCCGCACGGTCGGCGGCAAGGAACAGTGGTTCGGCGGCGCCGATCCCCGTCGCGAAGGTGTCGTATTAGGTGACTAAAGCCGTCAAACGCTCCCCAAATCCGGCATACCCTGCTAACCTTGTCGTATGGGAATTCAAAAGAAAACAGGATTGATCCTGACGGGCGGCGGCGCCCGCGCCGCCTACCAGGTCGGCGTGCTGCAGGCGATCTCGGAGATACTGTGGGAAGCGGGCTGGCCGCCGGCGCGCAATCCGTTCGACATCATCTGCGGCACCTCGGCCGGCGCCATCAACGCCACCGCGCTGGCCTGCCGCGCCGATAACTTCGGCGAGGGTGTGCAGAAGCTGCTCGACGTCTGGCAGAACATCGAGGTGGGGCAGGTCTACCGCGCCGACTCGCTGGGCGTGATCCGCTCCGGTGCGCGCTGGCTGTCGCTGCTGTCGTTCGGCTGGCTGCTGCGCAAATGGCGCGCCGCGCCGCCCGCGTCGCTGCTGGACAATACCCCGCTGGTCGGCCTGCTGCACCGCATGCTCGATTTGCCGCGCCTGGACAGCGTGCTGTCCGAGGGCCTGCTGCACGCGCTGGCCGTCACCGCCTCGTCCTACACCGCCGGCAACCACATGACGTTCTATCAGACCGCCGCCGACATCGCGCCGTGGATACGCATGCAGCGCGTGGCCCTGCAGGACCAGATCGGCGTCGAGCATCTGCTGGCGTCGTCGGCGATCCCGTTCATCTTCCCGGCCACGCCGCTGTACATGGGCGGCCACCGCGAATACTGCGGCGACGGTTCGATGCGCCAGCTGGCGCCGATCTCGCCGGCCATCCACCTGGGCGCCAGCAAGGTGCTGGTGGTCGGGGCGGGGCGCCTGACCGAGCCGGCCCGCAGCGCCGCCGAGAAGAGCGCGGCGCGCTATCCCAGCCTGGCGCAGATCGCCGGCCACGCGATGTCGTCGATCTTCCTCGACAGCCTGGCGGTGGACATCGAACGGCTGGAGCGCATCAACAAGACGCTGTCCATGCTGCCGCCGGAGCTGCTGTCGCAGACGCCGCTCAAGCCGGTGCAGCTGCTGGTGATCGCGCCGTCCGAGCGGCTCGACGACATCGCCAGCCGCCACATCGCCAGTCTGCCGGCGCCGATACGCACCATGCTGTCCGGGATAGGCGCCACCGAAACGCGCGGCGCCGCGCTCGCGTCGTACCTGTTGTTCGAATCGACATATACTTGCGAGTTGATTCGGCTCGGACAGCGCGACACGCACGCGCGCAAGGACGATGTGCTGGCCTTTTTCGAATCCTGAATTCTGCGCATGGATACCTGACCGACGGGAGTTTTTTGCTGTTTTTGACACGCCTCTGTAGCCGCTTGCTGCTGCCCGTCCTGCTGTTGTGGGGCCTGGGCGCTGCCGCCGCATGGGCCGGCGCCCCTCCGCGCACGCTGCGCTTCGAGCAGCTCAGCGTCGAACACGGGCTGGCGCAGGAATCGGTGCTGGCCATCGCCCAGGACAAGCAGGGCTTCGTCTGGCTGGGCACCCAGGCCGGCCTGACCCGCTTCGACGGCTACCGCACCGTCACCTACAAGAGCGCCGTCTCCGACCCGCGCAGCCTGGTCGACAACTGGGTGCGCGTGCTGCACCTGGACCGCGCCGGCCAGCTGTGGGTGGGCACCGACGGCGGCCTGGATCGCTACGAGCCCACCACTAAGACCTTCACCCATTTCCTGCCGCACGAATCGGCGCAGCGCGGCAACGGCAACCGCCACGTGCGCGCCATCGCCGACGACGGCGAGGGCGGCCTGTGGCTGGCCAGCGCCGACGGCCTGCATCACTTCAACCCGGCCACCCAGCGCTTCACCAGCTGGCACCATGATCCGGCCGATGCCGGCAGCCTGGCCAACGACCAGGTCAACGCGCTGGCGCTGGACGCCGCCGGCCGCCTGTGGGTGGCCACCGCCACCGGCCTCGATATGTTGGCGCCGGGCGAGGCGCGCTTCCAGCACTTCACCATCGACGCCCACGGCGACAGCAAATTCAACGCCGTGCTGGCGCTGCAGGTCGACAGCGCGCAGACGCTGTGGGTGGGCACGCTGGGCGGCCTGGAACAATGGCGTTTGCTGGGCAAGGAGCCGCAGCGCCGCCGCCTCGGCGCGCACGAGGGCATGAAGCCGGGCATGAGCGTCACCACGTTGTACGTCGACGCCGAGACCAACGTCTGGGTCGGCACCCAGGCCGACGGCCTGCTGCGCTGGCTGCCGGCGGAGAACCGGCTGGTACAGTATCTACATCAATTCAGCGATAGCCACAGCGTGGCGGACAACCAGATTTCGGCGCTGTTCCGCGACCGTGTCGGCACCTTCTGGGTCGGCACCTGGAACGACGGCGCCAGCCGCGTGGACCTGGGCAGCGGCGGCTTCGCCCGCATCGTGCGCCAGGCCGACATCCCCAACACCCTGTCGGACAACAAGGTGCGCGCCATCGTCGCCGAGGCGCGCGGCCAGCTGTGGCTGGGCAGCAGCGGCGGCCTGAATCTGTACGATCCGGTCAGCGGCGAGGGCAAGGTGTGGCGCCACGATCCGCTGCGCGCCAACAGCTTGAGCGACGACCAGGTCACCGCGCTGTGGCGCGAGAAGAACGGCAATATGTGGATAGGCGGGCGGGCCGGCGTCAACCACCTGGACGTGGCGAGCGGCGCGATCAAGGCGCTGTCCTTCGTGCGCGGCGACCCCGCCAGCGACACCATCCGCAACATCGTCGGCGACCGCGGCGGCATCCTGTGGATCGCCTCGCGCGGCGGCCTGCACCGCCTGGACCCGCAGACCATGGACGTGCATACCTTCCGCCACGATCCGTCCGACAGCAGCAGCCTGGCCGACAACGTGGTGCGGCCCATCCTGGAGGACCGCAAGGGCCAGCTGTGGGTGGGCACCTTCAACGGCCTCGATCTGCTGGACCGCAAGAGCGGCAAGTTCCGCCACTTCCGGCGCGACCCGGCCGACCCGTTCAGCCTCAGTCACGACGAGGTCCACTACCTGTACGAGGACGGGCGCGGCACCATCTGGGTCGGCACGGCGGCGGGCCTGAACAAGATGGAGGTGGCGGCCGACGGCGCCATCCGCTTCCGCCGCTACCTGCGCAAGGACGGCATCGCCGACGACGCCATCGCCTCCATCCTGCCGGACGACGCGGGCAATCTCTGGTTGAGCACCAACAGCGGCCTGTCGCGCCTGAACACCGAGACGGGCCTGGTGCGCAACTACGGCGGCGCCGACGGCACCATCGAAGGCGCCTACTTCGACGGCTCCGCGCTGCGCACGCCGGACGGCACGCTGTACTTCGGCGGCTTCAACGGCATCACCGCGTTCGCGCCGCCGGAGGTGCGCGAGAACAGCGTGGCGCCGGCCGTCGCCATCACCGACTTCCAGATCTTCAACAAGTCGCTCTGGCCGGGGCAGGGCGACCATCCCGACGTGCTGAAGGTGGCGATCGAGCACACCAGCGCGCTGACGCTGCTGGAGGCCGACTCCGTGTTCTCGCTGGAGTTCGCGGCGCTGCACTACGCGGCGCCGCAGCGCAACCGCTTCGCCTACCAGCTGCAGGGCTTCGACGAGGACTGGGTGGTCACCGATTCCACCAAGCGCTTCGCCACCTACACCAACCTCGATCCCGGCCAGTACACCTTCCGCGTCAAGGCCGCCAACAAGGACGGCATCTGGAACGACAACGCGGCCACGCTGGAGATCACCATCCTGCCGCCGTTCTGGAAGACCTGGTGGTTCCGCGGCCTGTTGGGCGTGGCGTTGGCCGGCGCCGCCTGGGCCGCCTATCACGCGCGCGTGCGCAGCCTGCACCACCAGCAGCAGCGGCTGGAGGAGCTGGTCGGCTCGCGCACGGCGGAAGTCGAGCAAAAGAACCTGCTGCTGCAACAGCAGAAGCGCGAACTGGAACAGCGCCGCCTGGAGGCCGAGGCCCAGCGCGCCGAGGCCGAGCAGCGTCGCGTCGACACCGAGCGGCAAAAGGTGGAGGTCGAGCGGCAGAAGGAGAACGTGGAACAGGCGCACCGCAACATCTCGGTGCTGAGCGAACTGGGTCGCGAAATGAGCGCCACGCTGGACATGGAAACCTCCATGCGTACGCTGTACCGCCACGTGCACCACCTGATGGACGCGCAGATCTTCGGCATCGGCTTCGTGCGCGAGGACGAGGGCGTGATCGACTTCCCCTTCGCCATCGACGCCGGTGTGCGCACCTTGCCCTACCAGCGCCCCCTGGACCAGCCCAACCAGCTGGCGGTGTGGTGCCTGAGGCAGCGCAAGCCGGTGTTCATCAACGACTTCCAGGCCGAATACCGCGACTACATGGATGAATCGGGCCTGGACATGCTGGTGACCTGCGTGCGCGAGGACGGCGCGCCGGCCGCCGTGGCGCAGTCGATGATGTACGCGCCGCTGGTGGCCAACGACAAGGTGGTCGGCCTGCTGTGCGTGCAGAGCGTCGAGAAGAACTGCTACCAGCAGGTGCACATGGACATGTTGCAGACGCTGGCCTCGCACGCCGCCGCCGGCCTGGAAAACGCGCGCGCCTACCAGCAGCTGGAGGAAACGCTGCAGGAGCTGCGCCAGACCCAGGCCCAGTTGCTGCAGCAGGAGCGCCAGGTGCGCCTGCACACCGAGGAGCTGGCGCTGGCCAACCGCGCCTTGCAGGAGAACGACGAGCGCCTGCGCCTGGCCAAGCAGAAGGCGGAAGACGCCACGCGCCAGAAGTCCGAATTCCTGGCCAATATGAGCCACGAGATGCGTACCCCGCTGGCCGGCGTGATCGGCATGCTGAACTTCGCGCTGCGCGACAGCCGGCTGGCGGTCGGCACGCGCGAGCAGATCCTGCGCGGCCAGGCCAGCGCGCAGTCGCTGCTGTCGATCATCAACGACCTGCTGGACTTCTCGAAGATCGAAGCGGGCAAGCTGACCATCGAGAACATCGACTTCTCGCTGTCGGCGGCGGTGGAGAACGTGGTCAGCCTGTTCGAGGAGCAGGCCGCCGCGCACAGCGTCGAATTCAGCCTGGAGTTCGGCGAGGGCCTGCCGCAGTTCGTCGTCGGCGATCCGACGCGCCTGCGCCAGGTGCTGGTCAACCTGGTCGGCAACGCCTTCAAGTTCACCGAGCACGGGTCGGTGCGGATGCGCGTGGAGCGCGTGCCGCAGGAGGACGACGCGCGCGCCCGCGCCGGCTACAAGGGGGCGCTCAACCGCATCCGCTTCAGCGTCGCCGACACCGGCATCGGCATCGAGGCCGCCGCCATCCCGCGCCTGTTCCAGCAGTTCGAGCAGGCCGACGCCTCCACCACCCGCCGCTACGGCGGCACCGGCCTGGGACTGGCGATCTGCCGCCAGCTGGTCGAGCTGATGGGCGGCGGCATCAACGCCGTCAGCGCGCCGGGCGAGGGCAGCGTGTTCTCGTTCGAACTGCCGCTGGCGAACGGCGTGCCGCCGCCGCTGGTGCCGCACGTGCCGCGCGAGCCGCACAGCCACCAGCTCAAGGTGCTGTGCGCGGAGGACTTCCCGACCAACCAGATCATCATCCGCATGATGCTGGAGGACCTGGGCCACAAGGTCGATATCGCCGCCAACGGCGCGTTGGCCGTCAAGGCCTGCTCGCTCACGCGCTACGACTTGATCCTGATGGATGGCCGCATGCCGGAGATGGACGGCGCCAGCGCCACCCGCATGATCCGCTCCGGCGGCACCGAGGCGATGCCGGTGCGCGACCAGGAACTGATGATCATCGCGCTGACCGCCAACGCCAGCGAGGAGGACCGCAGCCGCTACCTGGCCTCCGGCATGGACGACTTCCTCACCAAGCCGATCGACGAGGACAAGCTGCACTTCCAGTTGAGCCGCGCCATCGAACGCCAGCTGCAGCGGGGCTTCCAGCTGCCGCGCATGGAGCCGCGCCACGATCCGGCGCACGGCACGCCGGAACTCGATGCGATGTTCGGCGTGGCGCCGGGCCCGGAGGAGCCGGCCCGGCTGGCGCAGCACAGCGGCGGCAGCGACCTGAAACTGCGCCTGCGCGGCGCCTTCCTGCAGGACGCGCCGCTGCGGCTGGCGGACCTGGAGCGCGCCGTCGACCAGGCCGACGCCGATACCGCCAGCCGCCTGCTGCACGGCATGAAGGGCAGCGCCGGCTATCTGGAGGAGCAGGAACTGCAGGCCCTGTGCGGCGAACTGGAACTCGACGCCGACCATGGCAACTGGGCGCGCATCGCCGAAGCCATGCCCCAGTTGCGCGCCTTGCTGGCGCGCGCCGGCGCGGCTAGCACTTCGTAAGCTGACGTCATTCGCACAAATCCTTCGATGTCCTGGACATATTACCCCTGTTTTTCATGTAATATCGCTGCTAAGTGCCGTACTGAGGTCACACTAAAGTAGTCGTTAAGGGCACAGGGAGTCTCATGAAAGTTTTGGTAGTCGACGACGACGTCGTCTCGCGCATGGTGTTGATGCACCTGATCGACAGCTGCGGCAAATTCGATATCGTCGAAGCGGAAGACGGCGCGGACGCCTGGCGGCAGCTGGAAGACGGCTTGCGTCCTGCGATCTGCTTCTGCGACCTGCGCATGCCGCGCCTGTCCGGCATGGAGCTGCTCCAGCGCGTGAAGGGGCATGCGGAACTGAACACCATGCCCTTCGTGCTGGTGACGTCGGCCAACGACAAGGACACCGTGCAGGAAGCCACCAACGCCGGCGCGGCCGGCTACATCGTCAAGCCGTTCCAGGCCGAGCAGGTCCGGGTCCACCTGGTCAATTTCCTCGACCAGGCGGCCAGCGGCTACGACCACCACGCGGAAGATCCCGCCGCCACCCTGCGCCGGCTGGGCATCAACGCCGAGCGCCTGCTGGTTTACCTGAGCGGATTCCAGAACCAGCTGACCGTCGCCACCGGCGACCTGGAAGCCCTGCTGGCCAGGGGGCAGCAGCAGGAGGCGCAGGCGCGCATCGAACGCCTGCACGCCGGCTGCGTCACATTGGGGCTGGACGGCGCGGCCGCCGTGCTGAAGAGCCTCGCGCCCGGCAAGCTGTCCAACGAGGCGGTGCAGGCCGTGCTGGCCGACGTGGTGCGCGCCGTGATCCATCAATCCGGCCTGATACGGCAGAGCGGCGCCGCCTGAGCGATAGCACTTGATGCCGATATAGTTTAGGTTTAAAGTACCTGCTGCGTGAGCAGCGGCTACCGAACGACCTCCAACTTCAGGGCGACCATGACCAGCACCTCAGTCAGCAGCACCTCAGTCACCAGCAACGACAGCGCGCACACCGACCGCTTCGCGCGCGAACACCTGCCGCCGCCGGCGTTGTGGCCCGAGCTGCGCTTCGACCTGCCCGAGCTGCAATACCCGCCGCGCCTCAATTGCGTGGCGGCGCTGTTCGACGGCGCGCTGGCCGGCGGCGCGGCCGGCCACGTCGCCGTCCGCGGCGAACACCTCAACTGGACGGCCTCGGTGCAGGAGCAGGTCGACCGTATCGCCCATGTGCTGCGCGGGCCACTGGGGCTGGAGGCGGGCAACCGCGTGCTGCTGCGCGGCGCGAACAATCCGATGATGGCGGCTTGCATCCTGGCGGTGCTCAAGGCCGGCTGCATCGCCGTGCCCACCATGCCGCTGCTGCGCGCGCGCGAGCTGGGCACCATCGCCGCCAAGGCCGAGATCAACGCCGTGCTGTGCGCCGACAGCCTGCGCGCCGAAATGGAAGCGGTGGACCTGCCCGCCGCCGTGAAGGCGAAGACGCTGTGGTTCGGCGCCGCCGACGGCGCCCTGGAGGCGCTGATGGCGCGGCAGCCGGCCAGCTTCGACGCGGTGGACACGGCGGCCGACGACGTGTGCCTGATCAGCTTCACCTCCGGCACCACCGGCGTCCCGAAAGGGACCATGCATTTCCATCGCGACGTGATGGCGATCTGCGACTGCTTCCCGCGCTCGGTGCTGGGATCGCAGTCCGACGACATTTTCATCGGCACGCCGCCGCTGGCCTTTACCTTCGGCCTCGGTGGCCTGCTGCTGTTCCCGATGCGGGTGGGGGCGACGGCCGTGCTGCTGGAAAAGCTGACGCCGGAAACGCTGCTGCAGGCGATCGACAAATACCGCGCCACCGTGTGCTTCACCGCGCCGACCTTCTACCGGCAAATGGCGCCGCTGGCCGGCAAATACGAGATCGCCAGCCTGCGCAAGTCCGTCTCCGCCGGCGAGGCGCTGCCGTTGGCCACGCGCGAGAGCTGGCGCCAGGCCACCGGGCTGGCGATGATAGACGGCATAGGCGCGACGGAGCTGCTGCACATCTTCATCTCCGCCTCGGGCGACCAGATACGGCCCGGCGCCACCGGCAAGCCGGTGCCCGGCTACCAGGCCTGCATTCTCGACCACGACGGCAACCCGGTCGGGCCGGGCGTGATCGGCAGGCTGGCGGTGAAGGGGCCGACCGGCTGCCGCTACCTGGCCGACGAGCGTCAGCGCGACTACGTGCTCAATGGCTGGAACCTCACCGGCGACGCCTACGAGATGGACGCCGACGGCTATTTCTACTATCGCTCGCGCACCGACGACATGATCATCTCGGCCGGCTACAACATCGCCGGCCCGGAGGTGGAGGACGCGCTGCTGCGCCATCCCGCAGTGGCCGAATGCGGCGTGATCGGGCGGGCGGACGAGGAGCGCGGACAGATCGTCGAGGCGCATGTGGTGCTCAAGCCGGGCCACGAGGCGTCGGAGGAAATGACGGCGCAGTTGCAGGAGTTCGTCAAAGGGCAGATCGCGCCGTACAAGTATCCGCGCGCCATCCGCTACCTGACGGCGCTGCCGCGCACCGAAACCGGAAAGCTGCAGCGCTTCAAACTACGGACCGAATAAAGAGAACCGCATGAATATCGTTTGCATAGGCGGCGGCCCCGCCGGCCTGTATTTCAGCCTGTTGATGAAGAAGCAGGACCCGTCCCACCAGATCACGGTGGTGGAGCGCAATCGTCCCTACGACACCTTCGGCTGGGGCGTGGTGTTCTCCGACCAGACGCTGGGCAACCTGATGAACTCCGACGAGCCGACCGCGCGCGCGATCCTGCAGTCGTTCAACCACTGGGACGATATCGACGTCTTCTTCAAGGGCGAAAAGGTCACATCCGGCGGCCATGGTTTCTGCGGCATCGGCCGCAAGCGCCTGCTCAACATCCTGCAGCAGCGCTGCGAGGAGCTGGGCGTGTCGCTGGTGTTCGAGACCGAGGTGGCGGACGACCAGGAGATCGCCGCCCGCTACGGCGCGGACCTGGTGATCGCCTCCGACGGCTTGAACAGCCGCACCCGCACCCGCTACGCCGACAGCTACCAGCCGCAGATCGAAGCGCGCCAGTGCCGCTTCGTGTGGCTGGGCACGCGCAAGAAGTTCGACGCCTTCACCTTCGCCTTCAAACAGACGGAGCACGGCTGGTTCCAGGCGCACATCTACCAGTACGATGGCGACACCTCGACCTTCATCGTCGAGACGCCGGAATCGGTGTGGCGCGCGGCGGGGCTGGAGGCGATGAGCGCCGAGCAGTCCATCGCGTATTGCGAGCAGCTGTTCGCGGAGCAGCTGGACGGCCATGGATTGATGTCCAATTCCGCGCACCTGCGCGGCTCCGGCATGTGGATCAAGTTCCCGCGCATCGTCTGCGGCCAGTGGGTGCATTGGAATGGCGATGTGCCGGTGGTGCTGATGGGCGACGCCGCGCACTCCGCGCATTATTCGATCGGCTCCGGCACCAAGCTGGCGCTGGAGGACGCGATCGAACTGGCGCGATGCTTCGGCCAGCACGCCGACGCCGCCACCGCGCTGGCGGCGTATCAATCGGTGCGGGCGGTGGAGGTCATCAAGCTGCAAAGCGCGGCCCGCAACTCGATGGAGTGGTTCGAAAACGTCGAGCGCTACACGGCGATGGAAGCGCCGCAGTTTGCGTACTCGATGCTGACGCGCAGCCAGCGCCTGTCGCACGAGAACCTGCGCCTGCGCGATGCGGCCTACGTGGCGGACTATGAGCGCTGGTTCTCCGACCGCGCTTGCGAGCAGGCCGGCCTGCCGCCGGCAAAGGCCGCGCCGCCGATGTTCACGCCGTTCAAGGTCCGCGACCTTGTGCTGAAAAACCGCATCGTCGTCTCGCCGATGGCGCAATACTCCGCCGTGGACGGCGTCGCCGGCGATTACCATCTGGCTCACCTCGGGGCGCGTGCGTTGGGCGGCGCGGCGATGGTGTTCGCCGAAATGACCTGCGTGTCCGCCGATGCGCGCATCACGCCGGCCTGTCCCGGCATGTACGCGCCGGAGCACACGCAAGCCTGGAAGCGCATCGTCGATTTCGTCCACCAGCACAGCGACGCCAGGATCGCGCTGCAACTGGGCCACGCCGGCGCCAAGGGCTCGACCCGCGCCATGTGGGACGGCATCGACCAGCCTTTGGACAAGGGCAACTGGCCGCTGGTTTCCGCCTCGCCGCAGCAGTACCTGGCCGGCATATCGCAGACCGCCCACGCCATGACGCAGGCCGACATGGACCGCATCGAAGCCGACTTTGTGCGCGCCACGCTGGCGGCAGACGAAGCGGGCTTCGACTGGCTGGAGCTGCACTGCGCGCACGGCTACCTGCTGTCGTCCTTCATCTCGCCGCTGACCAACCAGCGCGGCGACGAATACGGCGGCAGCCTGGAAAACCGCTGCCGCTATCCGCTGCGCGTATTCGCCGCGATGCGCGCCGCCTGGCCGCAACACAAGCCGATGAGCGTGCGCATCTCCGCGCACGACTGGGTTGAAGGCGGCATCACACCGGACGACGCGGTGCTGATCGCCCGTCTGTTCAAGGCCGCCGGCGTCGACATGATCGACTGCTCGTCGGGTCAGGTCAGCAAGCGGGAAAAGCCGGTCTATGGCCGCATGTTCCAGACGCCGTTCGCGGACCGCATCCGCAACGAGGCCGGCATCGGCGCGATCGCCGTCGGTTCGATCTTCGAGGCCGACCATGCCAACGGCATCATCGCCGCCGGCCGCGCCGACCTGTGCGCGGTCGGCCGCCCGCACCTGGCCAATCCGGCGTGGACGCTGGCGGAGGCGGCCAGGATCGGCTATGCCGGCGCCGCGTGGCCCAAGCAGTACCTGCCGGCCAAGCAGCAGCTGGAACGCAATCTCGAACGCGAACGCCAACTGGCGGCGGCCAACACGGGCCTCACGCCGCAGCAGGTCGCGGCCAAACTGCTGGAAGGTTAAGCCGATGAGCACCACGAATAAATCCCGTGCGGCCTACCTGGCCCCCGGTTCGAAACCAGCCACCGCGAACCTGCCGTTGACGGGCAAGCACGCACTGGTGACAGGCGGCGCGCGCGGCATCGGCGCCGCCTGCGCGCGGGCCTTGCTGCTGCGCGGCGCGCGCGTCACGCTGGCGGGGCGCGATGCGCAGGCGCTGGCGGCCGCCGTCGACTCCATGAGCGCCATCGCCGCACCCTCGGGTGGCGCGGTCGCCATGCAAGTGCTGGACGTGACCGACGAGGCATCCGTGCGCAGCGGCTTTGCCGGCGCCGTCGAGCGCTTCGGCCGCATCGACATCCTGGTCAACAACGCCGGCCAGGCGGTCCCCGCGCCGTTCGGCAAAACCGACGCCGCGCTGTGGCAGCGCATGCTGGACGTGAACCTGACCGGCACCTTCCACTGCACCCAGGCCGCGCTGCCCGGCATGATCGAGGCAGGGTGGGGCCGCATCGTCAACGTCGCATCGACGGCGGGGCTGGTAGGTTATCGCTACGTGTCGGCCTACGTCGCCGCCAAGCACGGCGTGGTCGGCCTGACGCGCGCGCTGGCGCTGGAGGTGGCCACCAAGGGCGTGACGGTCAACGCCGTCTGCCCCGGCTACACCGAAACCGATATCGTGCGCGAGGCGGTCGCCAACATCGTCGCCAGGACCGGCCGCAGCGAGGACGAAGCGCGCGCCGAACTGGCCGCCGGCAATCCGCAGAAGCGGCTGGTGCAAAGCGAGGAAGTCGCCAGCGCCGTGGCCTGGCTTTGCCTGCCCGAGGCGGGCGCCATGAATGGACAATCCGTCGCCGTCGCCGGCGGCGAAGTAATGTGAAGCACGAGGAAGCTATGCCACCATTTTCAGAGAACGACGACAATCAAAACCCCATCGAAAACGGTGAGGCGCCGGTGCTCGACCTGGCCAGCCGCCTGACGCAGGACCACCATCAATCGCTCAAGCTGTGGCTGCGCATGTTGTCCTGCACCGTCAAGATCGAAAACGAAATCCGCAGCCGGCTGCGCGCCAGCTTCGGCATCACCTTGCCGCGCTTCGACCTGATGGCGCAGCTGGAGCGCTACCCGCAAGGCCTGCGCATGGGCGAGCTGTCCAAGCGCATGATGGTCACCGGCGGGAACATCACCGGCATCACCGACCAGCTGGAGCAGGAGAAGCTGGTGGTGCGCGTGCCGGACCCGAAGGACGGCCGCGCCTACAGCGTCAAGCTGACGGCGGCCGGCCGCAAGGCCTTCGCCACCATGGCCGCCGAACACGAAGGTTGGATCGCCGAACTGCTGCAGGACATGTCCGGCGCCGACAAGAACCAGCTGATCGACCTGCTGTCGCAGATGAAGCGGCACCTGAACGCCTCGGACGAAAAATAAGGAACCACACCATGCGATATCTTCCCGGCGAAGCGCAGCGACTGCCCGGCAACCGCGCCGCGCTGGCCGATTACCAGGCCAGCCATTTTCTGTTTGAAGTCGGTGGTGGCGTCGCCACGCTGACGCTCAATCGCCCCGAGCGTAAAAATCCGCTGACCTTCGATTCGTACGCCGAGCTGCGCGACCTGTTCCGCGCACTGGCCTACGCGGACGACGTCAAGGCCATCGTCATCACCGGCGCCGGCGAAAACTTCTGCTCCGGCGGTGACGTGCACGACATCATCGGCCCGCTGACCAAGTTGGACATGCCCGGCCTGCTGGCCTTCACGCGCATGACGGGCGACCTGGTGAAAGCCATCCGCGCCTGCCCGCAGCCCATCGTGGCGGCGGTCGACGGCATCTGCGCCGGCACCGGCGCGATCCTGGCGCTGGCGTCGGACATCCGCCTCGGCACGGCGCGCAGCAAGACCGCCTTCCTGTTCACGCGGGTGGGGCTGGCCGGCTGCGACATGGGCGCCTGCGCCTTGCTGCCGCGCGTGATCGGCCAGGGCCGCGCGGCCGAGCTGCTGTACACGGGCCGTTCGATGTCCGGCGCGGAGGCCGAGCGCTGGGGATTCTTCAACAGCCTGCAGGAACCGGAAGCGCTGCTCGATGCGGCGCGCGCCTTCGCGCAAGGCCTGGCCGACGGCCCGACCTTCGCCCACGGCATGACCAAGAAAATGCTGCAGCAGGAGTGGAACATGGGCGTGGACGAAGCCATCGAGGCGGAGGCGCAGGCGCAGGCGATCTGCATGGCGACCAACGATTTCCATCGCGCCTACCATGCCTTCGTGGCCAAGCAAAAACCGGAATTCGAAGGCGACTGATGAGCGACAAGACCTATCTCGAATGGCCGTTCTTCGACGCCCGCCATGCCGCGTTGGAGCGCGAGCTCGATGCCTGGGCCGCGCGGCACGTCGGCCAGCAGCATGAAGCCGACGTTGATGCGGCCTGCCGCCAGCTGGTGCGCCAGCTGGGCGAGGGCGGCTGGCTGCACCACGCCATCGCCGGCGCGGAGGGTGCGGGCATCGACACCCGCGCCATCTGCCTGATCCGCGAAACGCTGGCGCGCCACAACGGCCTGGCCGATTTCGCCTTCGCCATGCAGGGCCTGGGCTCGGGCGCCATCAGTCTGCACGGCACGGCGGCCCAGCGCGACGCCTACCTGCCGCGCGTGGCGCGCGGCGAGGCCATCGCCGCCTTCGCGCTGTCCGAGCCGCAGGCCGGTTCCGACGTCGCCGCCATGCAGTGCGCGGCGGTGCAGGATGGCGATCACTATGTGCTCAACGGCGAGAAGACCTGGATCTCCAACGGCGGCATCGCCGATTTCTACGTGGTGTTCGCGCGCACCGGCGAGCAGCCCGGGGCGCGCGGCATCAGCGCCTTCATCGTCGATGCCGATACGCCGGGCTTCGAGATCGCCGAACGTATCCAGGTGATCGCCCCGCATCCGCTGGCGCGCCTGGTGTTCCGCGACTGCCGCATTCCGGCCACGCAGCGCATCGGCGCGGCGGGGCAGGGCTTCAAGGTGGCGATGTCCACGCTGGACGTGTTCCGCACCTCGGTGGCGGCGGCCGCGCTGGGCTTCGCGCGGCGCGCGCTGGACGAGGCGCTGGCCCACGCCACGCAGCGCAAGATGTTCGGCCAGGTGCTGTCCGATTTCCAGATGACGCAGGCCAAGCTGGCGCAGATGGCGACCGGCATCGACGCCGCCGCGCTGCTGACCTACCGCGCCGCCTGGCAGCGCGACCAGGGCCGCAACGTGACCAAGGAGGCGGCGATGGCCAAGATGACGGCCACCGAAACGGCGCAGCAGGTGATCGACGCGGCGCTGCAGATGTTCGGCGGCCTGGGCGTGGTCAGCGAACAGCCGGTCGAGCGGCTGTACCGCGAGATCCGCGCGCTGCGCATCTACGAGGGCGCCACCGAAGTCCAGCAACTGATCATCGCGCGCGAACTGCTGCGCGCGGCAACCACCAAGGAAGCATGATGGAATTTCTTCAACCGCCGGGCTGGGCGCGGCCGCGTGGCTATTCGAACGGCGTGGCCGCCAGCGGACGCCTGGTCTGCGTCAGCGGCATGATCGGCTGGGACGGGCAGGGCGTGTTCCACACCGACGACTTCGCCGGCCAGGTGCGCCAGGCGCTGCAAAACGTGGTCGAGGTGCTGGCCGAGGCCGGCGCGCGGCCCGCGCACATCGTGCGCATGACGTGGTATGTGCTCGACAAAAAGGAATACGTCGCCGCCTACAAGGAGGTCGGAGCGGCCTACCGCGAGATCATCGGCCTGCATTTTCCGGCCATGACGGCGGTGCAGGTGGCCGGGCTGGTCGAGGACCGGGCCCGGGTGGAGATCGAGGTGACGGCGGTGGTGCCGGACTGAGTTGCTTTATGCCTTGCGGCGGCGCGCCAGTCCCAGCAGGGCGAGGCCGCCCAGCAGCATGCCGTAGGTGGCCGGCTCCGGCACCGGCGTAATGGTGGAGACCAGCGCACCATTCGAACCGTTGATGCTGTTGGCGTAATAGCGATACCAGAAATCCGCGCCCGGTTCACTCTCGGCCGTGACGAATTGCGGCAGCGTTACTTTGGCGCCGTGATTGTAGTCCCAGGTCAGGTCGAGGCGGTAGGCGTCCCAGTTGTCCGGCGAACCTTCGATCAGCCCGGCGCCGCGCACGCCAGGCGCGTAATCGATATAGTTATGATAAAAACCGTCGACCTTCTGACTATTGCCGTAATAGTCGATCAGCGTGCCTGAAACCGCGATGAGCTGCGAATAATCGCTGGAAAAGGTGACGACGCCGTCGAATTTGATGTTGACCTGGAATTCTTCGTGAATGCGGAAACTGGTTTGGGCCGATGCCAAGCCCGTCGCCAGCATCAGGGCGGCGGCGGAAACGATCTTGAAAATCTTCATGTTAAGCACGCTCTCCGTAAATATCAGCGCCCTCACCCGCATCGCGGAGGCGACCTTAAGTTGTATAAAAAAACATTTAATGCTGTGTGGATAATAGCACCAGATCCATCCAATGTTGACAATATTTTTTTAAAGGCAAGCTTATGCGGCCAGCCGGCGGCGCGCCGCCAGCAGCGCCAGTCCGCCCAGCAGCATGGCGTAGGCGGCCGGTTCCGGCACCGCCTTGATGGTGTAGCTGAGCGCGCCATCCGAGCCGTTGATGCTGTTGGCGTAGTACACCGCGCCGCTGTCCGGATCGGTCTGGGTGACGAACTGCGGCAGCGTGATGGCGGCGCCGTGGTTGTAGTCCCAGACCAGGTCGAGCCGGTAGGCCGCATCGAAGTCGCCGCCGCTGCCCATGACGATGACACCGCGCACGCCCGTCGAGTAGTCCTTGTAGTAGCCGGGATAGATGCCCGTGATGTCGAGCATCGACGGTATGCTGTGCGGAGAGCTCAGCGTGCCGGTGATGCTTGTGACATGGGCGTAGTCCGTCGAGAAGGTGATCAAGCCGTCGAAGACTTTGTCGCCATGGAACAACTCCTGGATGTGGAATTGGGTTTGAGCGGTGGCCAGTCCGGTGGCGAGCGACAGCGTGGCGGCGGCGATAATTGTGTGGAGTTTCATAGCGTGTCCTGACGGCGGTTGTAGAGGAACAGACGATTTCCGGTCAACCAGCACGCGTTCCTGGGCGCTAGCAGGACGACATAAAAATCGTTCATCAATCATCATAATGCAATGCCTCAGCATGGCAAACACCATAGCCCCGGGACATAGATAATCCGTTCGAATCATTATTTTTATGGCAAAATTTACAGGGTAACTAGTATCTTTTTAGTCACATCAACCGAAAACCATTCCCATGACATCTACCGTTACCTCATTGCATACCGCCACGGTGGCCGCTGCGGCCGCCGCCAAGACCCTGACGCTGTCCGCGCCCCAGGGCGTGCCCGCCCTGGACTTCGCGATGATGCGCGACTTCTTCGACGCGGCGCCGGCCGGCGCCTTCATCAGTTTCGAGCCGGGCGCGGTTTACCCGGTCTACGGCGGCGCGTTCCGCGCCAAGCAGGGCCAGACTATCGATATGCGTGGCGCCGTCCTCCAGCGTTCGAGCGAAATGGTGACCACCACCACCGCCAGCCTGGGCGACGGCGCCACCAGCGTGACGGTGAGCTCCGTCACCGGCTTGCAGGCCGGCATGGCGATCAACATCATCGGCCCCAAGGTGGGCGACAGCGCGGTGATCTTGCAGGCGTGCCTGCAGACCGATACCAACCAGGCGCTGCGCATCGCGGCCATCGACGTGCCCAGCAGGACGCTGACGTTCGAGGGGCCGGTGTTTGGGACCTACGGCGTGGATCTGAGCGTCGGCGGTGTCATCGCCGGCGGCGCCACGCTGGCCACCAAGGGGCCGTTGATCGACGCCTGCGCGCTGGTGCAGGGCGCCGGCATCACCATCGTCAATGCCCGTGTCGACGGGGGGCGCGCCAACAATCAAACCAACAACCGCTGGGAATCGACGGTGGACCTGCGCGTCAAAAGCAGCGGCGGCTATTTCGACAACTTCACCATCAACAACAGCTGCGGCGAAGGCGTGGTCACCAACGGCGTGTCGCCGGTGTTCAATAATTTCAAGTTCAGCAATGTCAACGGCAACCTGATCCATTTCAACGGCTGGTCCAACGGCACCAAGCTCAGCCAGATTGACGGCGACGGCTTCAACCTCGACTACCAGGTCGGCCATGCGAACGGCGGCATCATCGCCTCGAACAATACCTTCAACACCATCGTCGACGGTTTCGACCTGCGCAACGGCCGCCTGTCCGGCATCGGCAGCTTCGACCAGAGCGACAACGCCTACGCCAAGATATGCAACGGCTTCATCAGCGGTTGCTGGGGCGGCGGCCTGGCCTTGTTCGGTTCGACCAGCGGGGCCCCGGCCGGCCTGGACGTGCGCAACGTGCGCATCAGCAATTGCGGCACCTCGTATGTGGGCGTCGATGTCACCACCCCCGACTCCGTCGAGCGCGCGCTGCAGATCGACCTCGACCTGGTGCTGATCAATTCGATGATCGCCATCGGTGGCCTGGCCGATTCGCGCGTGCGGATCCGTTCGATCCATGCCGACACCGCTCGCCTGACGCCGGTCAACGCCGCCGCCGGCCGCGCCAGCAACTACGCCGGCCGCATCAACGGCACGCCGATCAACGCCGGCCCCAACCTGAAGCTGGGGGTCGACGTCAGTTCGCAGGTGGAGCTGTCGGTGTGCCAGAACACCACGTTCGACATTGAGCAAAGCGACGGCGCCGGCGCGCCGCTGGCGGGCACCTACGGCATCGCCACCGTCTACGCGATCGACGCCGGCGGTCCTTGGCTCAATTGCACCCTGAACCTGAGCAGCCAGGGCGGCGCCAGCGGCGTCATGCTGACGGGCGTGCTGCGCAATTGCCGGGGCCTGCTGCAGTCGAACGACATCAAGACCGCGGTGGGCGTCAACCTGTTCCTGCGCTCCAATCCCAACAAGAACGGCGCCTTCCCGGCCGCCGCCGCGCTGGGCGTGAGCGCGACCGCGATCAGCGCCACCGGCAGCGGCGGCAGCGTCACCCGCACCCAGTACCCGCTGGGCTTCGTTGGTGGCGCGCCGACGGTGCCGGCCAGGGGCAGTTTTATCGTCGAGAACGGCGTGCTGGTGTCGATCCGCATCGACCGCCCGGGGGCGTATGCGAGCGCGCCGACGCTGGACTTTTCCGCCGCCGCCGGCCTGAGCGGCGCCGCCGCCAGCGCCGTGGTCGGACCGACCCAGGATTACTCGGTGTCCGACTTCAACGATTTTACGGTCTATGTGCACCATAGCTGCCAGCCGTCCGGCACCAGCCTGCTGCGCCTGCGCCAGGACGCCACCAACAGCGCCGGCAGCGGCTGGAGCACGGTGCGCGGCGCGGTCCATGCCGACGCGGCGGCCGGCGGCGCCGGCATCACCGACGCCGGCACGCCGCTGCACCATATCCACCTGAAGGATCTGGAGTCGCGCGGACCGGGCAGCAACTGGACCGAGCTGTCGCTGTCGGCCGCCGTCGCGCCCAACGTCTGCCGCATGACCGATGTGCGCAGCAGCCGCAGCAGCTACACGGTGCCGGCCAACTGGGCGTTCGCGCCATGGGCCAGCGCCACCAGCGCGGTGCAGTCGATGGTGCCATAGGGCCGGCGGAAAAAAGGGGGGGGGAGTCCCCCCGACTGGAATCGAACCAGTATCCCACGCTTAGGAGGCATGTGCACTATCCATTGTGCTACGGGGAGGACGCGGCCGGCGCTTGGCCGGCTGGCCGAGATTATAGCCGACCGGTGCCCGGTTCGGTAAAGTCTGTGGCCGCGTCAGCGCAAGGCGCCGACCGCGTTCAGTTTCAGATACAGCTGCTGCAGCGGCACCCAGGTCACCAGGTCGTCGTAGGGGCCGCCCGCCGCGCGCGGGTCGTCGCTGCGGCTGCGCAGGATGAAGTCGCTGTCGCCGTGGAAATTGGCGAGCTCGTCGGTGCGGCCGGCGAAGTCGCCGGCCTGGGCGATGCCGAGCGCGTCGACGCCCGGCCCCTGGCGGCCGGTCGACAGGATGACCGCCGGGCTGCACGGGCTGGCCAGCGAGCACGGTCCCTGGCCGACCAGCGCGCGCGGCGCGCCGTCGCCGTCGCGCAGGCTGACCCGCTTGTCGGCCACCGCCCGGGCGGGGGCGATGTTGGCCTCGGTGTAGGCCGGCGTCACGCTGTAGCGCAGCGGCCGCCCCCAGCCGTCGGCGCCGGCCAGGCCCAGCGCCACCCACGGCAGGAAGCCGTTGCAGGCGGACGCGGTGGCGCAAGGGGCCGGATGTTCGCGGCCATCGGTGGCCGCGCGGGGGGGGCGGCGGCCCATGGGTCAGCGCATAGCCCAGCAGCGCCTCGCGGGCCTGGCCCAGCGCGGCCACGCTGCGCGCGCTCCGGCGGGCGCCGAACTGGCCGTCGCCGAGCGCGCGCAACGCCACCGTCGCCATGCTCACGCTCAGCAGCAACAGCAGCAGCAGCCAGCAGACGGCGCCGCGCTGGCGGCGGCGGGGGGATGGCAGGCGGCATCGGGGCCGGGAAGTCTGACGATGGCCGATCTTAACCGATCGCCCGGCCTTGACCAGCGCCGGCCGGCGATGGAAATAACCGCGCGGCGGTGCTTGTCGGTACAATACGGCTTCTTTCAATTTCCGCCTCGTGCCGCTGGCGCAACGGCGCGGCACACGGTTTATCTCCTATGGCTGTCATCTCTCTTTCTTCGGCGCAACTTGCGTTCGGACACATCGCGTTGCTCGATCACGCGGAATTTTCACTGGAAACCGGCGAGCGGGTCGGCCTGATCGGCCGCAACGGCACCTTAAGAAGTCCTCGCTGCTGAAGGTCATCTCGGGCCGGTTCAAGCTCGACGACGGCTTGCTGGTGATGCAGCAAAACCTCAAGATCGCCTATGTCGAGCAGGAGCCGACGTTCGATCGGCCGCCTCGGTGTTTGACGTGGTCGCCGCCGGCATGGGCGCGGCAACGGCCATGCTGGCCGAATACGAGGCTGACCAGGCGGGTTCGGCCAAGGCGACGACGAGGCGCTGATGGACCCGCATGCACGAACTGCAGGTGCGAAGCTGGACGCGGCCGACGGCTGGGGCCTGGCCAACAAGGTGGACACCACGCTGCAAAAGCTGAACCTGGCCGGGGCGTCGCTGATGGGAACGCTGTCGGGCGGCATGCAGAAGCGCGTGGCGCTGGCCGTGCGCTGGTCTCGGCGCCGGACGTGCTGCTGCTCGACGAGCCGACCAACCCACCTGGACTTCACTTCCATCACGTGGCTGGAGGGCCTGCTGCGCGATTTCAAGGGCTCGGTGCTGTTCATCACCCACGACCGCAGCTTCCTGGACCATGTCGCCACCCGCATCATCGAGCTCGACCGCGGCCGCCTGCTGTCCTATCCGGGCAACTTCAGCGCCCTATCAGACCCGCAAGAGCGAACGGCTGGAGAGTCGAGGAGGTGGAGGCGGCCAAGTTCGACAAGTTCTGGCCCAGGAGGAGGTCTGGATACGCCAAGGCGTCAAGGCGCGCCGGGTGCGCGACGAGGGCCAGGTGCGCCGGCTGGAGGCGCTGCGCCTGCAGCGCGCCGCGCGCCGCGACCAGCAGGGCCAGGTGCGGCTGGAGGTGAGCGCCGGCGAACGCTCCGGCAAGATCGTCGCCGACCTGGAAAACGTCCAAGCGCTTCGGCACTAGGTGATCAGCGACTTCAGCGGCACCATCCTGCGCGGCGACAAGGTCGGCTGATCCGCCAACGGCGCCAGCAAGACCACCCTGCTCAAGATGATACTCGGCGAGCTGGCGCCCGACGGCGGCAGCGCCCGCCTGGGCACCAAGCTGCAGGTGGCGTACTTCGACCAGATGCGGGCCCCAGCTCAACGAGGAGGCCAACCTGATGGAGACCATCGCCCGGGCAGCGACTGGGTCGAGATCAACGGCGCCCGCAAGCACGTGATGAGCTACCTGAACGATTTCCTGTTCGCGCCGGAACAGGCCCGCTCGCCAGTCAAGTCGCTGTCCGGCGGCGAACGCAACCGCCTGCTGCTGGCGCGCCTGTTCGCCAAGCCGGCCAACTGCCTGGTGCTGGACGGCCGACCAACGACCTGGACATCGACACGCTGGAGCTGCTGGAGGAGTTTGTTGGAGGACTACACCGGCACCGTGTTTCTCGTCAGCCACGACCGCACGCTTCCTCGACAACGTGGTGACCCAGGTGGTGGTGGCCGAGGGCAGGGCCGGTGGCGCAGGAAATCGGCGGCTACAGCGACTGGGAGCAGGTCGGGCCAGCGCCGGCGCCGCGGCGCGCGGCGGGCGCCCGCGAAAGAGCGCGGCCGCGGCGCCGGCGCCCGCGCCCAGGGCAAAGCTCAGCTACAAGGAGCAGCGCGAACTGGAGGAGCTGCCGGCGCTCATCGCCGCGCTGGAGGACGAGCAATCGACGCTGGCGATCGCGCTTGCCGCACCGGATATTTACAGGCAGAATCCGGCCGAAGCCAAGCGCATGACGGCCCGCGTCGAGGCGATCGAGGGCGAGCTGCTGGCGGCGCTGGAAAAATGGGAACAGATCGAGGCGCGCGCCAAAGGCTGAGCCGGCGCGCCCTCCGGAGACTGGCATGGGACTGAAACGATCGCCGCCCGCCGCGCCGGCAGAAAAGTTCCGGTGTTTAGCCGCGCCGCGCGCGCGCGCGTGCTGCCGTTCCTGACCTATATGGTGTTCATCGCCGTGGCCGACCTGCTGGCGCGGGCCGGACTGACGCCCGGGCAGCTGCGCTGGCTGTACCCGCTCAAGATCGGCCTGGTGGCGCTGCTGCTGCTGCGCTACTGGCCCGAGTACCGGGAGCTGCGGCCCGCGCGGCTGGGGCCGGCGGCGGCCGCGCTGGCGGCCGCCGCCGGCGTGCTGGTGTTCGTGCTGTGGATCGGCCTGGACGCCGGCTGGATGGTGGTGGGCCGGCCGACCGGCTACGACCCGCGCGGCGCCGGCGCGCTGACGTGGCCGCTGATGCTGGTGCGGCTGGCCGGCGCCGCGCTGGTGGTGCCGGTGATGGAGGAGTTGTTCTGGCGTTCCTATCTGATGCGCTGGCTGACCGCCGAGGACTTCGCCGGCGTGGCGCCGGCGCAGCTAAAGTTTCGTGGTTTTATTGTCACCGTGATATTATTTGGTGTTGAGCACAATCAGTGGCTCGCCGGCATGGTGGCCGGCGCGGTGTACGGCCTGCTGTACATGCGCACCGGCAAACTGTGGGTGGCCATCGCGGCGCACGCGGTGACCAACGGCGTGCTGGGGGTGTGGATTATCCGCACCGGGAGCTGGGCTTACTGGTAATATTGTATTTTCCTCAGCTGTTTTTAACAATTCTAGAAGACAAATATCACATGTTGAGTTCCTCGCATCCCGACCTGAGCCGCCCCGTGCCCCATGATGCGCCGCCGCGCGGGCGCGCACCGGTGTTGACCTGGGCGGCGCGGCTGGCGCTGGCCGCGTGCGCGCTGGCCGCTGGCGGCGCCCGCGCCGCCAGCGACGACGGCCTGCACCCCTACGCCGGGCTGCTGTACTCCTACGACGATAATCTGTTCCGCCTGCCCGACAACAGCCCCGGCTACGACAACACCCGCGCCGACACCTCGCGCCAGCTGGTGGCCGGGCTGTCCTTCAACCAGGCCTACGGGCGCGAGGTGCTCACCGCCCAGGCCAAGGTCAGCCGGGTGACGTTCAGCCACTTCACCCAGCTCGACTACAACGGCAAGGACCTGTCGGCCGACCTGGCCTGGCATCTGGGCAACCGCCTCAGCGGCAACCTGGGCGGCGCCTACTCCGAGGTGCTGGCGCCCTACACCGACGTGGTCACCAGCGAGCGCAATCTGCGCACGCAGAAGCGCGCCTACGCGCAAGGCAACTGGAGCTTTCATCCGAGCTGGGTGGCGCGCGCCGGCTACAACCGCAACCGCTACGTCTATGACCTGAGCAGCCAGGCCTACAACGACCGCACCGACAACCAGTTCGAGACCGGCGTCGACTACCTGGCCTCGTCCGGCAGCACCATCGGCCTGCAGGCGCGCTCGCTGCGCAGCAGCTATGACGTGCCGCGCCTGCTGGGCCGTCAGCTGATCGACAACGACTCGCGCCAGCGCGAACTCAAGCTCAAGGTGGGCTGGCGCGTGACCCCGGTGACCGAGCTGCAGTTCCTCGGCGGCTGGGCGCACCGCACGCACGCCTACCTGACCGAGCGCGATTCGAGCGGCGCCAACGCGCGCCTGTCGGGCAACACGCTGCTGGGCGGCGCGGTGCGCGCCAACGCGTCGCTGTGGCGCGAATTCGCGCCGGTCGAGAGCGGCCTCGTCAGCTACAGCCTGAACACCGGCGTCAGCGCCGGCGCCAGCTGGCTGCTGAGCGCCAAGCTGCAGCTCGACGCCCAGACCCGCCACGAAAAGCGCGCCTTCAAGGGCCTGCTGGCCGACAGCGCCGGCTTCGACCTGTCCGACCGCTCGCACTACAACTCGCTGGGGCTGAGCTACACCCCGTGGCGCCAGGTGCAGCTGACCGCGTCGCTGTTCCGCGAGTCGCGCGGCGGCGTCGCCTTCATCAACAACGGCAACTATCGTGCCCAGGGGGTGAGCCTGAACCTGAATGCCCAATACTGACCGCCGCCATGACGTTGAATGACATCCCCCTCATTTCGTTTTTCCAGCGGGTGCTCGATCCGCTGATCATCATGGGCGCGCTGTACCTGGTGTGCATGGCGCAGGGCGCGCCGTTCACCGGCTATCTGCTGGTGCTGATGATACTGGCCTTCTTCATCTCGTCGGCGGTGTACCAGCACGTCGACCCCTACCGCACCTGGCGCAGCGGGCGCATGCTGGCCTACGCGCGCGACACCGTGGTGGGCTGGCTGATCACGGTCGGCGTGCTGCTGCTGATCGGCGCCGCCAGCGGCCTGAGCCACCGGGTCGACCACGACGTGGTGCTGGCCTGGTTCGTGGCCACGCCGCTGATCCTGCTGCTCAGCCATCTGGCCATGGGCGCGACGTCGCTGGGGCGCAACAGCGGCAACGAGATGCGCTCGGTGGTGATCGTCGGCGTCAACGAGGTCGGCCTGAAGTTCGCCGGCGTCTGCAAGCGCCACCCGAACCTGTTCATGCAGGTGGTGGGCTTTTTCGACGACCGCGTGGAGGACCGCTTCCCGTCCGGCGCGCGCGAGCCGGTGCTGGGCCGGATGAGCGACATCGCCGCCTATGTGCGGGCCAACAACACCAAGATGATCTTCATCAGCCAGCCGATCTCGGCGCAGCCGCGCGTGCGCAAGCTGCTCGACGAACTGCAGGACACCACCGCCTCGGTGTATTTCCTGCCGGATATTTATGTGTTCGACCTGATGCAGGCGCGCTTCGACAACGTCGGCGGCATGCCGGTGATCGCCATCTGCGAGTCGCCGTTCACCGGCGTCAACAGCGTGATCAAGCGGGTCAGCGACATCGTGCTCGGTGGCCTGATCCAGATCCTGCTGCTGCCGGTGATGCTGGTGATCGCGCTGGCCGTCAAGCTCAGCTCGCCCGGGCCGGTGATCTTCCGCCAGCGCCGCTACGGCCTGTACGGCGAGGAGATCATCGTCTACAAGTTCCGCTCGATGACCGTGACCGACGACGGCCCGACCGTGGTGCAGGCCACCCAGAACGACCGGCGGGTGACCCGGGTGGGCGCCTTCCTGCGCCGCAGCTCGCTCGACGAGTTGCCGCAGTTTATCAACGTGCTGCAGGGCCGCATGAGCATCGTCGGGCCGCGGCCGCACGCGGTGGCCCACAACGAGCAGTACCGCAAGCTGATCAAGGGCTATATGCTGCGCCACAAGGTCAAGCCCGGCATCACCGGCTGGGCCCAGGTCAACGGCCTGCGCGGCGAGACCGAGACGCTCGACAAGATGGAGGCGCGGGTGCACTTCGACCTCGACTACCTGCGCAAGTGGTCGCTGTGGCTGGACCTGTGGATCATCCTCAAGACGGTGCAGGTGGTGCTCAAGCGCGAAAACGCCCACTAGCCGGCGGTTTTTTAAGCGCACGTTAAGTGACACTTTTACCAACGGCGGGGGCGATGCTGTAGCATAGTGGGCACTGCGCGCGGCAATTTATAAGATTGACAAGAGCCCGCCCGGGCGTGCATACTTTCGTCGCTGATATTTGTAGGGTTTTGTTAATACCTATTGTGTTTTTTTTATTGTTGGCGGCGCCGGCGCGGCCGACCCCCCCGGCCCGCCCCGACA